>JAHDGM010000002.1 GCA_020627655.1 Hellea sp. | reverse complement strand
TGTGCAAAGAAATTCCATCGCTTTGCAAAGACCAAAAAACAGATCCCGGTAAAATAAAAACCCGGTATTTCCCGACCCGCGAAGACGGCTATCTAATCTGGATTTACATAGCTTCAGATAAAAGGTTTTCAGGAACGCCGCCCATTGACCCACCTAGTTTTCCATTTGCAGACCGCCGCCCGACACTGGATGATAGCCTCACTTTAAACTGTCATGTGGATCACGCCGTTGTAGGCCTCATGGATCCGGCCCATGGCCCATATGTGCATGAAAACAAATGGTGGCGTTCTCGACATTCAATTCATGAGAAGGCTAAAAAGTTTGAACCGCGCGATAGAGGTTTTGCCATGGCCGCCCACGAACCTTCATCTAATAGTCTGGCTTATAAACTACTGGGCGGCAAACCAGTGACCGAGATTACTTTTCGGCTCCCCGGCATTCGAACCGAAGAGATTAAAATCGGTAAAAAGACACTTTTATCATTCACTGCTGTTACGCCGCTTGATGGAAACCGCACACAAATTAGGCAGGTCTTTTTCACCGACTTTTTATCTGTGAAACTATTGAAACCTTTTATCGCAGCTGGCGCACGCAAATTTCTACGCCAAGATGCAGACATGGTTGATCTTCAGCAAGAAGGGCTAAAATATAATCCCAATCTTATGCTCATCGAGGACGCCGATGTTCAGGCCAAATGGTATTACGCTATCAAAAAAGAATGGGCGAAATCCCGTGCTGAAAACCGCGAATTTGAAAACCCGGTAAAAGACCGTATCCTTAGATATCGGAGTTAAAACAAATCCCCTTGACCAAAATTTGGCTTGGCCGGTTTAGGTTTTAATCTGGGCTTTGATTTAACAGGTTCTGAGGATTGCCCATCAATCACCGCTGCTCTTTCTCCATCAGCAAATGTCAACTTCACTTTATCCCCTGATGATGGCGTGTCTTTGGACCGGATAACTTTACCATGTTCATCCGTGACGAGTGCATAACCGCGCTGGAGCACGCCTTGATAGGAATAAGCATCTAACAACCCCGAAGCCCGGTTAAGGCGGTCCGAGAGTCGCTCGAGTTTTGACGTAACAATACGATCAGTTTTTTGCTCGAATAATGTCAAGCGATCCTGCGTTACAGATATTTGTCTGGCCATTTCAGCCGGACGCAATCGGGTCGCCGCTAAATCCAGCCGTCTTTGAGCCGGATCAAAAATTTGTTTCGCGCGCGGCATACGCGCAGATGTGACAGATAGTCTTTGAAACTTGCTATCAACAAGCCTTGAAACAGGTGGGATTTTTGCGGCGAGTAATCCGAGTTTCTGGCGTAATGGGTCAAACATACGCATGGGTGCAGGTAGTTTTGCCGAAGCCAAATCAAGCCTTTGTTGCGGCGTTGCCAATAGACTTTCAAGACGCGGTAGTTTTGACGCGGACAGTTTAGTTTTCTTTTCCCCTACGGAGCGCGTAAGGCCCCGCGCGAGCCGCACCCCATAATCGTCAAGCGTTGTCAGCCATTCACTGCGAACGGGGACTGCCACCTCAGCGGCACCTGTTGGAGTCGGCGCTCGATAATCAACTACAAAGTCAACGAGCGTCCAGTCTGTTTCGTGTCCCACAGCGGAAATAATCGGAATGTCGGAATTGGCTGCGGCGCGGACCACAATCTCTTCGTTAAAGCACCAAAGGTCTTCGAGCGATCCACCCCCGCGCCCAACAATCAACACATCTGGACGTGGAAATCCATCTCCATGATTAAAACCCGTTATGGCGGCAGCTATCTGATCAGCCGCCTTGTCACCTTGCACCAAGACCGGCCAAAGAATTACATGAGCCGGAAACCTATCTTCTATACGGTGAAGGATATCGCGGATAACCGCGCCTGTCGGCGAGGTTACAACGCCAATGACCTGCGGCATGAATGGGAGTTCACGCTTGCGGCTTTCATCAAACAGGCCTTCTGCGGCAAACATTCTTTTGCGTTTTTCGAAAAGCGCCATGAGCGCACCCGCGCCTGCGAGCTCCATTTTCTCGATAATGAGCTGATAATTCGAACGCCCCGGATAGGTGGACAGTTTTCCTTCGACTACAACTTCCATGCCTTCTTCGGGACGCATGGACAACCGGTTCATGACGCCTTTCCAGATAATGGAATTGATCACCGCCTTGTCATCTTTGATGTCTAAATAACAATGGCCAGACTTGGCGACCGTCACGCGCCCGAGCTCTCCGCGCACGCGAACATGTCCATAAGTGTCCTCAATGGTGCGCTTAAGGCTGTGGGCGAGTTCGGATACCGAGAACTCATAGGCATTGCTGGCACTGTCGGATGAAGCTGCGTTGTTCACAAAATCGGCTCTTTTTCCCTCTTGGATTCTCCTTGTCATAAAGCTAACACACGCCACAAACCAGAGGATAAAATCATGAAAGTTCTTTTGATCGGTAGCGGTGGCCGCGAACATGCCATTGCCTGGAAGCTCGCTCAAAGCCAACATGTCACAGAATTGGTCTGCGCGCCGGGAAATGCGGGCATCGCCGAAGTCGCTGCAACCGTCCCCATAGCGGTTGATGATATCATAGGAATTTTAGGTCTGGTTCAAAGCATGGACATTGACTTTGTCATTGTCGGTCCGGAAGCCCCCTTGGCTTTAGGGTTAGTGGATTTATTACAAGACAATGGCGTTAGAGTTTTTGGTCCCACGCAAGCCGCCGCGCAGCTCGAAAGTTCCAAAGCGTTTACCAAAGACTTCTGTGATCGCTATAATATACCAACGGCTGGCTATAAGGTCTTCACAGATTTGGCAGCAGCCAAAGACCATATCAAAGCTCACAAACCTCCATTCGTCATCAAAGCCGATGGTCTCGCAGCTGGTAAAGGGGTCGTGATCCCAACCACAAAAAAAGCTGCTAATAAAGAACTGGAAGAGTTTTTCTCTGGTAAATTTGGCGAGGCCGGCAAGAAAGTTATTATAGAAGAATTCATGACCGGACAGGAAGCCAGTTTTTTTGCCATTTCAGACGGTGAAACGGCTATCCCGCTCATAGCAGCCCAAGATCACAAACGCGCTCACGATGGTGATAAAGGGCCAAATACAGGCGGCATGGGTGCCTATTCACCCGCACCCATATTTGATCAGAAAGCTATGGAAACCGTGATGGAAAGAATCATCCAGCCAACAGTTTACGGCATGAAAAAGGATGGAAATCCTTTTATGGGCGTTCTGTTTGCAGGCCTGATGATGACGGAGCAAGGCCCGAAATTGATTGAATATAATGTCCGCTTTGGCGACCCGGAATGTCAGGTTTTAATGCGGCGGTTATCCTCTGACCTTATGGATATCTTCATTGCCGCAGAAACAGCTTCGCTTAGCAAAGTTGAGGCCCCAGCCTGGCTCGATGAACCTGTGGTCAATGTTGTGCTCGCAGCAAAAGGCTATCCGAGTTCCTATAAAAAGGGCACCGTAATTAAAGGCCTCGATACAGCTAATGACATGGAAGGCGTGAAGGTCTTTCATGCTGGAACCAAGCATGATGACAAGGGCATGTTGTTGTCAAATGGTGGACGTGTTCTAAACGTTACCGCCTCAGGAGAGACTGTGCAGCAAGCTGTTACTCGCGCCTATGAAGCTATTGATGAGGCCATAGACTGGAAACATGGCTTTTGCCGCCGCGACATCGCCCATCACGCTCTTAGTTAGGCCTAAACTTTACGACTCATTTCCCTCACTAAGTGAATAATCTGGACAAATTCGGGTTTTACGGCAAAACCTCCTGATCACATATATTCGGGGAATGATATGAAAAAAATAATCTGCGCCAGTCTTCTGGCCCTCGGCACAGCCATTTCGGCTAACGCTCATGAAGGTGCTCATACCCTTATCCATGCGGGCGAAGTTCTCGCGGTTCCTGGAGAACCGGCCAAAACCAAGCAAACGATTATTATCGTCGATGGCAAAATCGAAGATGTACAAAGCGGATTTCTAGAAGCCGGCCCAGAAGATAAAGTTATTGATCTATCCGATCACTTTGTATTGCCCGGACTCATCGACAGTCATGTGCACCTTCGCGGAGAATGGAACCCGCAGGTGCGGCTCCAAGGTGTGACCCTCGAATCTGGTGATATTGCTTACAACGCTGCCGATAATGCTCGTAAAACCTTAATGGCAGGCTTTACCGCTGTGCAAGATGTCGGCGGACCGCCTGAAATCTTTGCGCTGCGCCGCGCTATAAATGCAGGTAAAGTTCCGGGACCACATATCCGCGCATCCGGTAATGCTGTTTCAGTCACGGGCGGACACGGAGATGCTCATGGTTACCGCGAAGACATACTCGATATTTTTCATTCTCCAACTATTTGTGACGGTGTTGCCGATTGCCGCCGCGCTGTTCGAAAAGCCGTAAAACGTGGTGCTGATGTTATCAAAATCACCGCAACCGGCGGCGTGCTCTCCAACACTAATGCCGGGACTGGTCAGCAGTTTTTCGATGATGAACTGAACGCCATTGTCGAAACCGCTCGGAAAATGGGACGTAAGGTTACGGCTCATGCGCACGGCAAAGACGGTATCGAAGCAGCCTTGAAAGCTGGCGTATCCTCTATTGAGCACGGCACGTATCTGGACCGCAATACCGCCCTATTATTCAAACGCAATAATGCGACGCTTGTGCCAACAGTTCTCGCCGGAATGACCGTTGTTGACTGGGCAGAGAATTATGATTGGCTGCCACCTAACAGCGCAAAGAAAGCCCTCGAAGTCGGCCCGCAAATGCAGGATATGCTGACAATTGCTTGGGAAAACGGCGTCAACGTTGCCTTTGGTACAGATACAGGCGTTTCTAAACATGGCGATAATGCACAAGAATTTCAATATATGATCAAGGCCGGCATGAGCGAAATGGATGCCATTAAAGCTGCCACGGTAATTGCCGCCAAACATATTGAAATGGATGATAAGATCGGCTCCCTGGAGAACGGGAAGGAAGCCGACCTGATTGCCGTTAATGGCAATCCTCTGGAAGATATTTCAGAACTTCTGGATGTAGACTTTGTGATGAAAGGCGGCGTGGTTTATAAGGGGAATTGATAAATCAGTTTCATTGGGTCACAATCCCCTGATGAAACCTATTTTAAAACCTCTATTCTTCATTTTTCTCGGCGGCGTCCTCACATATTGCTGGATCAATCTTATAGCTGGCCCAGTCGTAAAAGACGATCAAGACATTCCACATGGCGTTTCTGAAACCACAATCAATCCGGATAATATACTTACAACATCCGAAGCCATAACAGCTGCAACAGATAATGATTGGCGCGATGTTGACCCGGATAATACGCTTTATATGGAACTGGAAAACAGGCGCGTAATTATCGAGCTTGCCCCGCAATTTGCGCCTAATCATGTGGCGAATATAAAAACATTAGTACGCGAGCAATATTTCGATGGCCTTCACATCATACGGTCTCATGATAACTATGTTGCGCAATGGGGCGACAGCAATGAAGATAATCCGAAATCTCAAGGAACGGCTAAAACAAAACTCGCGCAGGAATGGGAAAGAAACTGGCCTGAAGATATGCCAGTCACCTTATTAAAAGATGGCGATATTTATCAAAAACAAGCCGGCTATGCTTATGGCTTCCCGGTAGCAGGTGACAAGTCCGCTAATAAAATTGGCATGGCTCATTGCTACGGCATGGTTGGCGTTGGCCGCGGCAGCGAAATTGATAGCGGTAATGGCTCCAGTCTCTACGCCGTAACCGGGCACTCCCCGCGTCATCTCGACCGCAATGTTACACTGGTTGGGCGGGTGCTCATCGGCATGGAATATTTATCGTCATTACCGCGCGGCACAGGGCCATTGGGTTTTTATGAAACACCGGAAGAATATACCAGAATTATAACCGTTAGTTTGGGATCAGAGCTGCCTGAAACCGATAGAATACCGCTACAAGTTATGCGAACCGACACTCAAGTATTTAAGAATTACCTGGATGCGCGGCGCTATCGTAAAGAAGACTGGTTTGTAGACCCTGCGGGACGGTTATCGCTTTGCAATGTACCGATGCCGGTCAGAGAAAACTGATCAATTCATCAAACAGCTTCATATTCGCGTATACCCGACGAATAGGCTAAAACCATCTTGGCTATCTCATCACCAATATTCTTAGTTTGATGTTTTGCGCCAAATGGGATCAAGCATACATCTCCGGCGCGCATTTCAATCCACTCATCATTGATACGTTGCCGAATATGGCCTGAAATTAAATAAACCACTTCCGTACAATTGCCATGGCAATGCAGCTCTGAAACTTCCCCAGGGTTTACATACATTTCAGCAAGACTTTGGTTCGCTCCAGACTCAATCGTGTCATCCATAAGCCAAACCATATGACCGCCCTGAATTGCAACGCGCTTCATTCAGCTTTCCCGGCCAAAATCAGGTTTGTCAGTATCTTGCCCCGCGTCAACAATATGACGGCGAATGTCACGGGTCTTGGAAAAGTGTTCCATCAATGTATCACCATCATCCCAGCGGATAGCCCGTTTAAGCGCCGATAAATCCTCAATGAAACGATCAACAACCTCAAGGACACCGTCTTTGTTTTGCAGGAAAACATCGCGCCACATTTGTGGGTCAGACGCGGCAATTCTGGTAAAATCCCGGAAACCACCAGCGGAATATTTGACCACATCATTCCGTGTTACGGTTTCCATATCCATGGCCGTTCCCACAAGTGTATAGGCAATTAAATGAGGCACGTGAGATGTTGTCGCCAAAACCACATCATGCCGCGCTGCGTCCATAATGGCGACCTGCGACCCAATACCTTCCCAAAGAGATTGAAGTTTTTCTAAAGCCTGGGAGTTCACATGATCATCCGGCGTAAGAATACACCAGCGGTCCTGAAACAGTTCAGCAAAGCCTGCAGCAGGGCCGCTATTCTCGGTTCCCGCAATTGGGTGTCCCGGGATTAACGCAATATCATCACGCATAAATGCCGTGAAATGCTTAGCTATATCCAGCTTGATGGAAGCAACGTCGGTTAAGGTAGCGCCGGATTTCATATGGCTGACTACATCAGATCCGATTTGTTTCATGATACCCGGCGGCGTGGCCAAAACAACCAGATCGGCAGTGGTAATGATATCCTTATATTCATCAGTGATATCATCGGCGACATCAAGTGTACGCAAAACGCCTCGAGCCTCAGAAGATATATCCATAATAGAGAGACGCTCAGCCATATTATGAGCGCGTATAGCTCTGGCCATGGACGATCCGATAAGCCCGCCGCCTATAATAAGTATATGACTATAGATCGCCATACTACTCTGTCACCAAAGGCCGAGCCCAGCTACCGATGACTTTTGCATCAGGACAAGACTCCTTTATGTTCATCATTTCAGGGCCATCCGGATCAACAAAGCCATCGACACTTAAAAGCTTATGATCACCTGTTTCGGCCCGCAGCCTAACATCTAATCCGGCGTCTAATGCCACTTGTGGATGGCTGAGTGCCAGTAAAGTCACATCATCCCCTGACGGGAGTATATCCGCAGTGGCCACCGCAACGGCGACTGGCCAATCTGTAGCCCCTGCTCTGGGAAGAGCCGCAAGAATATTCATGTCCTCAAGCGCACCGCCCGATGTCAAAGATGTCCACCATCGCTGCATACCGCCAGGCGCTGGAATCACAGCGACACCTTCCTCTTCGGCGTAAGCTGCTGCGAGCGCTGCACTGGTCGTTGGATAAGAAATAGTCGGCAACGCAGCGCCAAAGCGGTCTCGAACCATGGACCAGGATTGCAGGGCATCACCCTCCAGTGAAATGTGGAGCCGCATAGGACCTTGCAGGGCCAAAGATGCACTCATAAGTTCGGCCCAGATACGAGCGACTAATTCAGGCGGGGTATTATCGGCCGCTGTCGCCAGATCGTGAACAAGTGAATGTTCCCGGGAGGGTCGCCAAAGTCTCACGCCGCTTTTAGCTTTGCGAACCTGTCCAGCAAGCTCTAACCGTTTGGCGATGAGGTCCAGCAACAGATTATCAACGCGGTCTATATCCTGACGCAATTGGTTTATATCCGGAATATTTGATGTTTTATCTGTCATGGAATTATTTGCGACTGGCCGTATTACCAATAGGAGCAGGATTGAATATGGGCCTCGACTTTATTCCCTCTTTTTGTTTCCCGGAAGGTTCCGCATATAGACGCTTAACGGCTTCGACAAGTACCAGTCCCGAAAATCCTGGCCAAACGGTTTCGCCAAATGTTTCGGTCACATTTAGAACGGTCTTTCGCGTTAGCGCTTTTGACGGAGGAATGTAAAGCGCGCCTGAGGACATGGTCGGCATAAACCCCGCATCCGATAAAACGGCTTTCAGCTGTGAACGGTTATAAGGGCGCCCTGCGCCATACGGACTTCGATCAGAACGCGCCCATAACCCTGCCCGGTTAGCGGCCACAACTATGATACGTCCTTCTGGGCGGGTAATGCGCCAAAGCTCTTTCATCAGTTCCGGCACATACAACGCTTCTTCAAGCCCATGGGCCACCAATACATTGTCAAACTGAGCGTCTTCAAATGGCATTGCCCGGCTTTCCGTAAGACAAGTCATAATTCCGCGTGACGAACGCTGAGCTATCCCGCCCATGCCGCCCGGCATTGCTAAAACTACGCGTTTGGCAGAGTTTAGGTAGGGAGTCAGAAAGGGATAGCAATATCCATACCCGAGAACGCTACGACCTTGTAGATCCGGCCAAACCGTCGATAAACGGCGCAGCACCATATTCACAGCAGCACCGCCGAGAGGCGCTGCATAAAAACTTTCAAGCTGTCTTACGTTCTGCCGCATGATCTTTTATAGAATAACGAGCCTTGCCCCGAATGAAAGAGGAAACCACTGTGACGTCCCCACTTCAAATTCATATGTTTCCATGCCTGCAAGATAATTATGGCTTTTTAGTTCGCAGCCCAGACACAGGAGAGACAGCCTGTATAGACACGCCCGAGGTCGACAAAATTGTGCTCGCACTCGAAGAAAAAGGTTGGACACTCACACATATCTGGAACACGCACCACCACTGGGATCATGCAGGCGGTAATTTGGAACTTAAGAAGTTATATGACCTTAAAATTATCGGATGTGAAGCCGACCGCAAGCGCCTCCCTGGTCTTGATATCGGGCTTAAAGACGGCGACCATTTTAATTTTGCCGGGCATGATGTTCACGTCATGGAAACGCCCGGCCATACTATTGGACATATTATTTATCATATTCCCAGCGCACAGGCAGCTTTTGTCGGGGATACTATTTTCGCGCTCGGCTGCGGACGTTTATTTGAGGGAACGCCAGAGCAGATGTTTGACAGTCTGGCTAAAATAAGCGCCCTACCCGATGATACGCTTCTTTACTGCGCTCATGAATATACTTTGTCGAATGGGCGATTTGCCTTAACCGTCGAACCCGACAATCAGGCGCTTATTGACTTTATGGCAAAAGCCAAAACCCGACGCGCGAACAATTTACCGACTATACCTACGACTGTTATGGCCGAAAAATTAGCCAATCCATTTGTCAGAGCTAACAGCGCCGAACGCCTCGGCGCAATCCGTAAAGCCAAAGATAATTTTTAAGTGCTTAGGCGTCAGCATAACAGCCGCCCTCTGTCGCAATGGGAAAAAGACGTCATTCCGGCCAGCATTGCAGCAGGAATAGATGTATCGCGCGTCGAAATTCATCACAGAAAATGGACACCTCTGACACCGCATAATGTTACGGTAGTGCGCGGCTATAAAATTTTTTATCCTAATGACATGCATGCTCATAATGATTTGATGCATTGTGCGCATTTAGTTCACGAAATTGTCCATGTTTGGCAATATAACTATCTTGGTATTGGGCTATACTCGCCCCGCTGGCTGGATCGTCGCTACGCCTACTTCCTCAATGAAGGCGATAGGCTTCTTGATTTCGGCCTGGAACAACAAGCCTCAATTGCTGAGGACTTCTTTCGAGTATCACATGGGCTTAAGTTAAGACATGCGCGAAATAACCCGCCTTTGGCACGACTTGAAACCACTGTAAAAAATTGTAGCAAGCCTAGAACAGTTCAACCGCATGATTATAAGATGGTTGGCTTCCCTAAAAAGAAGCCTTGAAGATAGTCGACACCCAACCTCTCGCACATAAGCGTGTCAGCTTCATTATCAATCATTTCTGCTACAATCTTAAGTCCAAACACCTGTGCCATTTCAGCCATCATTCGTACAAAATTTTGCTTCATCTGATCAACAGCAATTCCCTTAACATAACTACCATCAATTTTGATGGTTTGGGCTTCAAGCCCCATTAGAGTTTGAAAGCTGGAATGCCCAGTCCCAAAATCATCGATAGCCAGAGCGCAGCCCATTGACCGCAACCGAGCCGCAAAACTATTTGCCACACCAATATTATCGACAGCCATAGTCTCTGTTAACTCAACCGTTACCCGTTTGGCGTCATTCCCCATGGCTTCTAGAATTCTCACATACGCATTCACTACATCAGGGGCCGCAATAGATCCCGCCGAAACATTCAGCGCTATATTTAACTTGGGATCACGAACAAGGTCTTTATGAGCGGCTCTTAATACGAATAAATCAATACGGCCGATTAAGCCGTGTTTCTCAGCGGCTAAAATATATGGAAACGCCGTGCTCAGTTTTCCGTTTTTATCTTTTACCCGCAGTAATGCTTCGTAATAGATAGGCATGCGCGTTCCTGACTGGCAAATGGGTTGATAGGCTAAACAAAAAAGTTCCTGCTCCAAAGCCTGCATCACGTCTGCGTCCGTTAATTCCGGTAAATCAGCGCTTGGGGTACATAAATTCCTGAAGGATGACTCTATGGCCTGCCGTTTGATGGCCTGCGGTGTTTCAATTGTAATTTCGCATTCAGGATGTAAAGTTCCATAAGGGCTTTCGATAGGAATACACCGTAGTATATAGGCCAGTTTTTTTGCGCGGCTCAATAAATTCTCTGAACCAAAACCGCAGAATAAAAGCGAATATCCTTTTGATCTATCAAAGGCCACAAAATCATCAGGTGACACCTCACCTGAAATTCGCCGCGCAAGAGATTGATAGACATAATCTAACGCGCTTGCGCCGTACACCGCAGCAATATCCCCCGCATTGTTAATATTGATTTGAATAATTTGTGCCGTATGCCCTGCCGCCTGTTGATGCAATAATATATCTTGGAAATATACTGCATTATAAAAACCGGTTAATGTGTCATACCGCATGTCATAAGCGGCCTGCGTTTTTGATTGATATTCATTTGTGATATCTTTGAATACGCCTTCTATGTAGGTAGCACTATCATTGTCACCGCTTACGCGTTCAGCGCTTTCCTCAATCCATCGAATCTGGCCTTTCTCATCCTGCAGCGCATAGGAAATAGTATATCGCGCTCCGTCAAATTTCAGGCTCTCGAGCGCCGAACGTCTAAGCCGGGCGGATGTAGCTGATAGAGTCTCCTGATAGGCCATATTGGTCTGAGGTAATTTATCAGCCATGGTATCGAGCAACTGCGCAGCTAATGCTTTATGGCCCCAATTGAGGATACGGCTTCCCTTGGGTCCTCGCAGGCTAAATGGCGCTGCTCCCAAAAGAGAGAAGGCCGTAAATCCGGACTCTCCACCAGAACGAGGCCCAAAAGTAAAAAGCTTACGCCCGCTATGTTGACGGGGGGAACTCATAGCCGTTAGTCAACAAACCCGCCATCAGCTATGGCGAAATCACGGCGCGCACTGGCAATGGTAACCATAAATCCGGCCATCACATCCAAAAGCGACATCATCATGATTAAGAAAAACACGGATGTTGCAAATGCTGGAAACATAAGAAATTCTACCAAGCAGACGATAAACAAAACCATAGAAAATGCGTGATTTATGATCGCGGCGCGTCCAAATCCTGTCGATTTGAGAAGCTCAAAAAACAGCAACAATACGGTCAAAGCAATCAATGCATGTCCTGGTGTCACATGCCAAACGGCCTCAGATGCCATGGGCACCGCCATGAAATCTTCATCCATACGGCCACGAACATAATCTGTCGTTGCGAATTCTCTGCCAGAAATCGCAATAATATTATAAATGGCTACCGGGATGAGCAGTAGCGGAAATACTGTGAAAATTCGCATTTGCGGCCTCATAAGGCTAATTATCCTTAGACGAGTGTAAAAAGATAAGGCTTGTAAAGGGTTAACAAATTTAGGGAAAACCACTTTTATTAAAGCATATTTACAGCCTATAACATTAAGAGATTTGAATTAACGAGAGGTCTGAATATGTTTAGCCATATTATGATTGGCGCTGAAGACGTGGACGCGTCAAAAGCGTTTTATGATGCAGCGCTTAATGCCCTAGGCGTACGTCCCGGCAGGATAGATCCCAAAGGCCGTGCTATGTATATGCATAATAACTCTATATTCATGCTCTCACAGCCAATAGATGGAAAACCTGCCAGCCCGGCTAATGGCGGCACTATTGGTTTCACCGCGGCCACGACAGAAGATGCTGATGCTTTTCATAAGGCCGGACTAGAAAATGGCGGTACAGCCATAGAAGACCCGCCTGGTTGGCGTGAGAGTAATGGAATGAGGCTTTATCTGGCCTACCTGCGAGATCCATCGGGTAATAAAATTTGCGCAATGTGCCGCGGTTAAGCAGTCTGATGTGGGACAGAAACTAAACTTCGTCCCACCCCTGCGGATTACGGCCTCTGCGATTGAGCCACATCACACCGCGCAGATCAGCAATTGAAACCATGAGGCGACCGAAATTCGTGTATTTAGACACGCCAAATTCGCGGTGGCGGTGGTTCACATCCGCAAATTCAGTTGTATATCCCTCTCTGAGCATAAGCGCGGGGATATAACGGTGGATATGATCGAAATATGGAAGTCGTAAAAAAGCTTCTCTGGAGAAGACTTTTAGTCCGCAGCCAGTATCATCCGCATTGTCCTTAAGCAGTTTTTTACGCACGCCATTGCCAAAGCGTGAGCCTATTTTCTTTGCCCAGCTATCCTGTCGTTTGGCGCGCCGTCCACCGACAAGACCTAAATTATCTGGGGCGTCCATACGGGTAAATTGAGTTAAAAGCGCCGGAATGTCAGCGGGATCATTTTGGCCATCCCCATCCAGAGTCGCAATCAATGGCGCTCTAGCCGCTAGAATACCTGTTCTTAACGCTCGGGACTGTCCGGCATTTTTACGATGTGACAATACCCGCAAAGTCGAAAATTCAGACTTAAGACCTTGCAACACTTGCTCCGTTTTATCCAATGAAGCGTCGTTGACAAAATTCATCTCATGCGTTGTTCCACTTAGAGCAGCATGAATCTCTCGAACAAGCTTTTCAACATTCTCCGCCTCATTATAAACGGGGACGACAATACTAATCTCGGGAAGTTGGGACTTTGCCATGAATTTGCGCTCTTATGTGCTATCCGCGCCCTCTTGCCATGGTACAAAAGGATGCACAACTCCCCATGGCACAGAATATCACTCAACATCTATTACAAAACACTCTATAGAGCAGCCATGAGAGGGAATTCCGACACCCGCAGACCACATAAATTTTATGCTGCCCTACTGATCATCATAACATTGTGGATGAGTCTGCCCGGCATTACCCGAATGCAGGTCATTGATCGTGACGAGGCACGTTATGCACAAGCCACAGTGCAAATGGTTGAAAGCGGTGACTACATCAATATTCGTTTTCAAGACCGCGCACGAAATAAAAAACCGGCCGGAATTTATTGGATGCAGGCCATATTTGTAAAAGCTCTTACAGATCCCGGCGAGCGCAAGATATGGTCTCATAGACTTGTCTCGGTTCTCGGCGCACTTCTGGCTGTGCTCTCCACTTACTGGGGAGCGCTCGCTGTATTTGGGCGTCGGACGGCCTTTTGGGCTGGCGCTATATTAGCCACTAGCTTACTCATGACCTTTGAAGCTCACATTGCCAAAACTGATGCCATGTTATGTGGCTTCTCTGCCCTTGCATTGGCCTCCTTGTTACGCCTTCAAAAAAATGATCCTCCAAGGACAGCCTTCATATTTTGGGTAGCGCTAGGCGCCGCCATTATGATCAAAGGCCCGATTACGCCTGCTATTATTATGCTCACCTTGATCGCTTATTCATTTTGGCAGCGCGAAACTTCCTGGCTCAAAAGCCTCATACATGTGCCAGGAATTATTATAGCGCTTTTGATAGTGCTGCCATGGGCGATATCTATAGGCGTCGTGACCGACGGCGCCTTTTTCAAGGAAGCTATAGGAGGTGACCTGGCACCAAAAATTGCTGGCGGGCAGGAAAAACACGGAGCCTGGCCGGGTTATTATGTTCTGACATTACCTATATTCTTTTGGCCCGGAATTCTGCTTCTAATTCCGGGGTTGTTTTTTGGGCTTAAGATAGCCAGAGGAAACACCGTAGAAATAGAATTGCAAAAGGCATTACGCCTGCTTTTATGTTGGATTGTACCTTTCTGGATAATATTGGAATTGGTTCCAACGAAACTCCCTAATTACCCTCTCCCTCTATATCCGGCCCTGGCAGTTTTATGCGCAGGTGTTTTCACTGCGCTGATGCAAACAAACCAGTTTCAAAAAACACGCCGCTTATCGGCAGGCGTTTTTCTGTTAATTTCATTAGGGCTTGTCGGACTTGTTTTCGCAGTCGATGGTCTTTACGCCCCGTCGCAGTCACCCGTTATTTTCAGCCTACCAATCATGATAGCCCTTGCCTTCGCTGCGAGCATATTCATGTGGGGTAAACGTGCAAAGGCGGGGTTTATCAGTGCGTTAATCCTGACGATGTTTTTAACTCCTCTGACCTATGGACATATCTTCCCACGGCTTGAAGCTCTACGTGTTAGCAATAGAACCGCAAAATTGATCGCAAATGATACATCCGCCCGTATCCTGTCCCCCTATTTTTCCGAGCCCAGCCTCGTGTATCATTTAGGCACTCATATTCATCTGGGTGATAAAGCTGAAACAGTCATGCAAGGCGGATTAAAATCAGGTGACATTATCATCGTCGACGAAAAAGAGGCGAAACATCCCTATCCCTCTACGCTCAATAAATATCTGGGAAAAAGCGCAGGGTGTATTCTTCTCTATGGAGATGTTGCCGGGGTGAATTACTCTAAAGGTGATGATGTGGACCTGAAAATCTATAAAATCGGCCCCTGCACTTCTACCTCCCCCTAAATACCTGCCGGATATTCAAATATAAAGCGCGCCCCATGATAGCCACCGTCATGAAAGGCACTAAAATTAGGGCGAGTAATTTCTCAACTGGATTTTTCGCATGTTTAGAAAAGTAATGGACAAAACCCTTGAGCTTCTCCCATTCGACTTTGTGGCGAGGCACTGAACTGGTTGAGCCATAATGCATGACGCTAGCTTTGGGATGGAACGCGACTTCGCCGCCTAGTTGTCTGACACGACGGCAAATATCAATATCTTCTACATGTAAAAAGAAGCCCTCATCAAAACCACCCATGTCATTGAAAGAAGCTCTATCCATCATCATAAACGCCCCGCTAACGACAGGCACATTGTGTGGTATCTTAGGCATAGCTTCACCGTCCATGTGAACAGATCTCAAGCCTGGCAATTTATATAAACCTGTAAATGATACAAAAGCCGTCAGAGGTGTTAACTCTCTACGCCTACTTCCACGTTGCTCTCGACCCTGGATGTCGCGCAATAGTCCCCCAACAACCCATGGGCTCTTTAATGATTCTCCGTGAACAGCCAGTTGTCGGGCACTCCCACTCGAAATAATGGCATCTGGATTAAGGAATAAAAACAGATCACCTGTGGCAAAGCTAACACCATAGTTACACCCTTTGGCAAATCCTATATTATCCTGCCCCTGTAAAAGCTTCACCCGTTCATCATTAATAATAATGCGGCTAATACTTTGACGAGCTACATCTGTAGATCCATTATCAACTAAGATAAGTTCATAGACATCTGGATCATCCAAGACTGAACGCACCGCCTCTAAAAGAGCCGGTCCCGTATGGTAACTCACCATAATCACACTAATGCGAGGCTTGGGCTTCGCTTGTGCTAATGGAATAATCTTTGCGTTCATTTTGCCCCCACAACACTTATCGCTTCCTAATGCCATGAGACGCGTAAACATGTAAAGAGTGTAAAATTCGGCAAAACTAAGACGTTTAGCTATTGTTCATCAAAAACTTATGCGGCATGAGCGATATAACCGCCCCTAGTAAAAACAAAACGCCCCACCACCATTCCTGCCAAATTCCATAGGTTAGACAGCAAATTACGATTGCAGCGGCCAGAAAACCAGCGATACTTGGGGCATGATCAGGTAGCTCGTCAACATAACTAAATAAAAACTTCCCCAGAAACCACAACGTCATACAAGCCAGCAAAATTCCCACTAATCCAGTTTCAACCCATATATGCAAGCCCGCATTATGCGGATGTAAAGACATGATATTTGATTGTCCTAGCTCTCTAAAATCAAAGGTACGATCAAATGTCCGCACGGCATCAAATCCGTGACCGAAGAAGGGTTTCTCAGCAATCATTTCCGCAGCATAAGCCCATATTTCAACACGATGAAACCATGAAGCCGATAGGGATGCTTTTACTGTCTCCGGTACAAATGACATTAAATAACCCATGATGGGCGCGAATAGTAACGTGACCATTGCCAATGCGATTAGTGTTTTGATTGTCTGCTTAGGATATCTATTAGCCATCAACATCACAAACAGGCCCAAACCAATAGCTAATAGACCGGCAGCTATACCAATTTTAAGGCCACAAATGAACAAAACTATTACCCATAGCCCTGTAGCCATTTTCCCCGTCACTCCTTTATTCCACAAAAGCCTGACAACCACCGGGCCAATTAGCGCTAAGACGGTAACACTATGACTGAGATTCATGTAATTAGTGTTGCGCTTTATAAGTGGATGTTCGCCCTCATTAATAGGATCGAAAAAATTCGTGAGGGCGTAATTTGAAAACAAATCAATTGTCAGAATTCCTAAACCCAAAACACAAGCTGCCAATATTATATGCCGGATAATCTCTCGCCCTTTTGCTCCGACATGGCGTCCCAATAAAAACACTCCGCAATAAATCGGAACGCCAAGTAACAACTTAACTGGGTTAGATAGCGCTTGCGGATCTTCATATGGTGACCAGAGAGATGTAACTACGGCCCATATCAAAAAAACCGCCAGAGCATAAAACACTGACGGGACAGCCCGTAGATCAGGTCTTTGATCGTAGATGAGATAACCGGCAATACCTGCAATGGCCGCCAATGGGGCAAACCCAAGGCCTCCAGCGTGTGATACCAAGGGAAACATCACAAATACAAACGTCAAAACGATCCACAGGATCCATTGACGCCAGTTACTGCTCTTCATGTCGGCTAGGCTCATAGCCTTAACCGCGAGCCAAATCCGGTGGTAATGATTTTTGGGACAAGACAGTTACAGCTTCATCAATGCTCATAATATCCTGCTGCTTATTCCCCTCTCCGAGCCAGCGTAATGCAACTTTACCCTCTTCCGCTTCGCGTTTGCCAACAACAGCAATCACAGGGATTTTGCCAACGGAATGCTCGCGGATTTTATAATTTATCTTTTCATTGCGCAAATCAGTTTTCACCCTGAGTCCAGCCGCCGTTAGCTTATCGCAAACGTTTTGGGCGTAGTCATCGGCCTCAGAAGTGATGGTTGCTACGATCACTTGTGTTGGGGCGAGCCAAAGCGGAAACTTGCCTGCATAATTCTCTATTAGGATACCTATAAACCGCTCCATAGAACCTAAAATGGCACGGTGTAACATCACAGGAATGTGGCGTTGATCATCTTCCCCGATATAAGTAGCGCCTAGACGATCCGGTAATACAAAATCGACCTGAAGCGTTCCGCACTGCCAATCACGACCAATTGCATCACGCAATACGAATTCAAGTTTCGGGCCGTAAAACGCGCCCTCACCCGGATTAAGAACCACATCAACACCAGCAGCTGTTACCGCATCCATTAAAGCTTTTTCAGATTTATCCCAAGTTTCATCGGTGCCGGCCCGTGTTTGCGGACGATCTGAAAATTTCACGAGCAGGTCTTCGAACCCAAAATCCTCATATATGGATTTCAACAAACGAATAAAACTTTTTGTCTCATCCGTAATTTGATCTTCAGTACAGAAAATATGGGCATCATCCTGAGTAAATCCACGAACCCGCATAATACCGTGCAAAGCACCGGTGGGTTCATTTCGGTGACAACAACCAAATTCAGCTAAACGTAATGGAAGATCACGATAAGATTTCAGCCCCTGATTAAAGACCTGAACATGAGCTGGACAATTCATTGGTTTAAGAGCATGGACTTCATCATGAGCACCATGACTTACTTCGGACACAAACATATTTTCCCGAAATTTATCCCAGTGTCCGCTCTTTTTCCACAACTGGTTATTAATCAGAATAGGCGTCTTGATCTCTTGATAATCCGCGACTTGCAGACGGCGGCGAATATAATTCTCAACTTCGCGCCAAAGAGTTGTTCCATTGTCGTGCCAGAACACCATGCCTTGAGCTTCGGGCTGCATATGAAACAGGCTTAACTCACGGCCCAAACGGCGATGATCGCGCTTTTCGGCCTCCTCAAGCATATGAAGATGCTGATCCAACTCTTCTTGTGTGGCCCAAGCGGTGCCATAAATACGCTGTAATTGCACATTGTTAGCATCCCCACGCCAATAAGCGCCCGCAACCTTCATAAGCTTAAAGGCTTTGCCAACTTTACCTGTACTTGGCAAATGCGGACCACGACACAAGTCAAACCAATTACCTTGACGATAAATTGTGATCGTTTCGTCTTCGGGCAGATCGGATATGAGTTCAGCTTTATAAGTCTCGCCCATTTCCGTGAAGAGCTTAATAGCGTCATTACGATCCCAAACTTCACGAGTGAATTTATCATTACGCTCAATGATAAAGCGCATCTTTTTTTCAATAGCCGCAAAGTCCTCGTCTGAGAAAGGTTCATCACGATGAAAATCATAATAAAAGCCGTTTTCAATCACAGGTCCGATAGTGACTTGCGTGCCTGGAAATAATTCCTGGACAGCTTCCGCCAAAACATGCGCAGCGTCATGACGGATTAGTTCCAGACCTTCAGGGTCTTTGGCGGTTACTAGTTCGATAGACGCATCACCTTCAACAGGCCGTAAAGCATCCCAGAGCTCGCCGTTAAGCTTGGCGGCAAGAACTTTTTTCGCCAGCCCAGAACTTATGGATTTTGCCACAGCCATAGGCGTGATCCCGTCTTCATAGTCGCGGGAGGCTCCATCTGGGAATGTCAAAGTGACCATTGTCTTATCCATCGTCTTTCAAGCGCCAGACTCCATAACGCCACGGAGCCCAGAAAGGAGGCTTAGTAATACTTTCCGGCACATTATCAACCCCGTGTGTGCCGCCAAGCCATTTTATAGGATGGCATCTTAAAAGCCGAGCCAGAGTCATCCAACCACCTGCCCAGGGTCCATGCCTCGAAATTGCCTCAACTGCATATGATGAACACCCGGGATTATGTCGGCACCGAATACCAATCACATGTAAGGCAGGACTAAGTGTCAGTTTATATATTTTGATCAAACCGATCATTGGATATGCGAAAAGTTGTTTCAGGATATTGCCATTTCCATCGCGCTTAGCGCCGCATCAAAAGCCAGCAGGGTTGACGTATGTCTGGCAGGATATTCTGCCACGCCTGCCAAAAGCTTCAATTTTTCAAATCGGCCTTTTGGAGGCTTCCCTTCTTCTTTGAGCATAGCATATAAAGCGTCTCTGGCTGTTTTCACTTCAGCAATGGACGCCCCAATGATTTGCCCTTTCAGGATAGCGGCGCTGGCCTGCCCTAAGGCACAGGCCTGAACCCGCAAAGCTGACTCGCTGACTTTTCCATTTTTGAGATTTAGATCGATCTCAACCCAGGATCCACAAAGTTTTGAAACCTTGCGTGATGTTCCCATTGGGTTTTCCAAACGCTCATTTTTAAGCGTGGCCGAGAGAGAGAGAATGTCAGTATTATAAAGCTCAGTAAACATAGACGAAATATAAGGACTATCCCTCTTCGTCGCTAGGCTTGACCTCATCAGGTTCAACAATTTCGATAACTACGCGCCCACCGCTAATATCCACTATTGGCACAGCCTCTTTAGTAAAAGGGTGGTACCAGTCTTTCTCGCCAGGGGTTTTAATCTCCAAAAGATCGCCACCACCAAAATCATGGACTGCTTTAACCTTACCCTTGGGGGTGCCATCCTCCAGTACAACATCCAGACCGATCAAGTCCGAATAGTAATATTCATCTTCATCAGGCACAGGAAAGGCACTTCGCTCTACATATAATTTGGTTGATTTTAGACTTTCGGCCTGTTCTCGACTGGTCACTTCCTTGCACATAACTGCCAAAAATTTTTTCACGCTCCTGGAACGGATCGGCGTTAATATAATTTTTCCGCTTTCGTCCATAAGCGGGCCATAAGTGAGACAGGCCTTAGGAACTTCAGTGAAAGATTTGATTTTGACTTCACCTTTCACGCCAAAAGCCCCCGCAATAGCGGCTATGCAAATCAACTGCTCTGTTCTGTTTTCATTCATGCGCCTGCGTGTAATATAAAATCAGATGATTTCACAGAAGGATTTTTCATGCGTATCCTCTCCGCTCCCCTAATCGGTCTTGCCTTTATGGTCACTCCAGTTCTCGGTCACGCACATGAAGTGAAAACCAAGCCCAAAACGGATATTTCAGAACTAAAACTGCCGACAGAGGCCGAAATTGAAGACATAATCGATCAAATGCCTGATTTTAACAAAATTATGGGCGCTATGATGACGATTGCGCAGGACGAGGATATCCACGATTCACTCAAAGATGCAGGCGAAGCCTTAGCAAAATCTGTTGAAAAATCCGGCTTGAGCGATATGGCTGCCAATCTGGATGATGATGAACTGCCGGATTTCAACAAGATAATGGCTACCATGATGCGCATGACCGCTGATGAAAATGTTATGGGCGAAATGCTTGATGTGGTGACGGAACTGAAAGAAGCTGTCGAAGAGAATATTGACGAAGATATGCTAAAGCCAAAAGGCGATTAACATATTGTAATGCCCTCAATTTGTATAAATATGATAGACTAAATGCTAATTAAAGGGGACAACATGAAACCAGTATCAACACTTTTGGCTATTTTGTGCTTGGCCACTTCGGGAATAGCGCAAGCTGAAGAAACGTCAGAAGTACGCCAACTAACCGACACTGAAATACAAATGCTTATAGATGAGATACCGGACCTGACACTCATGGCGACAATTTTCATGTCCGGTGCCGACCGCCTATCCAGCTCCATCGAAAAATCTGAAAGCGCTGATGACAATTGCGATATTGTTCAGGACGGTTACAAGACCATTTTTAACACTATCCGTGACAAGGATGTAGAGTTTTCAAAAAAACCATCTGTCGACATCAATGCCGAAGCTGTGATGATGATCCGTGAAATGCTAAAAGATGATAAAATGCGAGCAAAAGTCATTAAACGAATGCAAAAGAAGAAGAAAAGCTAAATCTAATGATCACTTCATAAAAAAAGCCCCGCTCATTAGCGGGGCTTTTTATTTTATAAAATGATTTCGCGGTGTTTAAGACAGAGCAGCTTTAATCTCATCAACCAAGTCCGTCCGCTCCCACGTGAAGCCCCCATCATTATCGGGCTTACGACCAAAATGACCATAAGCAGCTGTGCGGGCATATACAGGCGCGTTAAGATTCAAATGCTTACGAATTCCGCGCGGTGTTAGATCAATAACCTTTCGAAGCGCGGCTTCGACTTGATCTTCACTATGCGTTCCATTGCCGCCCATATCCACATAGAGCGATGTCGGTTGCGCAACGCCGATTGCATATGACAATTGGATGTTAACCCATGGAGCCACGCCTGCGGCTACGAGATTTTTCGCAAGATAGCGGGAAACATATGCCGCAGAACGGTCAACTTTCGTCGGATCTTTACCAGAAAACGCACCGCCGCCATGCGGGGCCATGCCGCCATATGTATCCACAATGATTTTACGGCCCGTCAGACCCGTATCGCCATCTGGGCCACCAATTACAAATTTTCCGGTTGGATTGATGTGCCAGATCGTATCATCCGTAATCCAGCCTTCCGGCATCACTTCATGGATGTAAGGCTTAACAAGTTCAGCAACATCTGCAGAGGTCATAGACGCATCTAGGTGCTGCGTGGACAAAACAATAGCATTAGCACGAACAGGTTTTCCGCCTTCATACTGAACCGTGACCTGAGACTTACTATCAGGCCCCAGCTGGCTGATACCTTCATGCTTACGGGCACGAGCCAGTCGTTCTAGAATTTTGTGCGATAAATGCACCGGTGCAGGCATTAAGTCGTCATTATCCGTGCAGGCATAACCGAACATAATGCCCTGATCGCCCGCACCTTCTTCTGTGTGTAGACCATCGCCTTGATCAACGCCCTGGGCAATATCAACAGATTGTGCATGCAACAGAACATCAACATCAGCTGTCTCCCAATGGAAACCTTCCTGTTCATACCCGATATCTTTCACAGCCTGTCTGGCGACGTGTGTCACCAAGTCTTTAGTGATCTTATCTGTTCCGCGAGTTTCACCGGCGATAACAATTTTATTAGTTGTCGTCAGTGTTTCAGCAGCAACACGCACATCCCAAGGGGACATACCGTCGGCTATAGATTCACGGAAATAAAGATCAACGATTTCATCACTGATACGGTCAGATACTTTATCCGGATGTCCTTCAGAAACAGACTCGGATGTAAACTCGTAAGATTGGCGGCTCATTGGCACACTCCTGATTTTAAGGCTCTACGCTTTTTATTATTATTCGTGGGAGTCTTGGGTTGATTAATATAGCGGCGGATAATTCCGCCGCTGTCGGTTTTAATTAATAACGGTAATGCTCTGGTTTATAAGGACCTTCAGCGGACACACCGATATAATCAGCTTGCTCGTCAGACATCTTTGTTAGCTTCACACCAATTTTTTCAAGGTGAAGACGCGCAACTTTTTCGTCCAAATGTTTCGGCAACATATAAACTTTGTTTTCGTAACGCGGCGTTGATGCTTTGCTGTCTTCCCAAAGTTCAATCTGTGCAAGAACCTGATTGGTGAATGATGCAGACATCACGAAAGATGGGTGACCGGTTGCGTTACCAAGGTTTAAAAGACGCCCTTGTGATAAAAGTATCATGCGGTTTCCGCCCGGAAACGTAACCATATCCACCTGATCTTTAATATTTGTCCATTCGTGGTTCTTAAGCGCTGCAACCTGAATTTCATTGTCAAAGTGACCAATATTACCGACAATAGCCATATCCTTCATTTCGCGCATATGCTCAATACGAATAACATCTTTATTACCCGTCGTTGTGATGAAGATATCAGCGTCCTTCACAGTATCCTCAAGCGTTGTAACTTCAAACCCGTCCATGGCGGCTTGTAGCGCGCAAATAGGATCGATTTCGGTTACTTTCACCCGGGCACCAGCACCGCGAAGCGAAGCCGCAGAGCCTTTACCAACATCGCCATAGCCCAGAACAACAGCCGTTTTACCAGCCATCATTGTATCAGTAGCGCGGCGAATACCGTCAACGAGGCTCTCTTTACAGCCATATTTATTGTCAAACTTTGACTTGGTGACAGAGTCGTTCACATTGATCGCAGGGAAAGGTAGTTGTCCTTTTTCAACCAGCTCATAAAGACGGTGAACACCCGTAGTCGTTTCCTCGGAAACACCAACGATTTGCTCGCGCATTTTTGTAAACCAACCTGGGCTTTCTGCCATACGCTTTTTAATTTGGGCGAAAATCACGGCTTCTTCTTCGGAACCTGGCTCGCCTTCGATCAGGTGCGTTTCGCCAGCTTCAACCCGTGAACCCAGAATGATGTAAAGTGTCGCGTCACCGCCATCGTCCAAAATGATATTCGGGCCTTCAGGAAACAAGAATGACTTGTCCAGATAGTCCCAATGCTCTTCGAGTGACTGACCTTTAACAGCGAAAACAGGTACGCCGGCTTCGGCAATAGCGGCCGCGGCGTGATCCTGAGTAGAATAGATATTACAAGAAGCCCAACGAACATCTGCGCCTAAAGCTGTCAAAGTTTCAATCAATACACCAGTTTGAATGGTCATATGCAGAGACCCAACAATACGCGCGCCTTTCAGGGGTTGAGATTTCCCGAATTCTTCACGGCATGCCATCAGGCCCGGCATTTCAGTTTCAGCAATATCAAGCTCTTTACGGCCAAATTCAGCCAGAGAGATGTCCTTAACGATATAATCTTTTTCGCTCATGATAAATCCTTTGCAGGGCGATCTAAACGGATCTGCCCTTTGTTAACATTTGCGCGGCTATTAAATGGGAAAGCCGCGTGGGTCAATAGATATAAAGTATTTATTATATGCTTATATCAGTAGGTTTACTACTCGCAAAAGCTTGTCTGGTATGATGAAAAATTCAAGCGTAAAGCCCGACAATTGAATGCCAGACTCTATAACTTTTCAAATAGCACTACGCAGGGAGCAACTAGGCTATTTTCCCGCTTCTGCAGGCTCAGTCCAGCGCAAGACCGGCTTTCTAGCAGCTTGTGTTTCATCCAGCCTTCGCATTGGAGCATAGATCGGCGCGGCTTGGAAGAAATCGACATCACCAGCTTTGGCGCGCTGCGCTAAACCGCGCATGGAAGCAATAAATCGGTCGAGTTCCTGCTTACTTTCAGACTCAGTAGGTTCGATCAGCATGGCGCCATGCACGACTAGAGGAAAATACATGGTCATGGGATGATAGCCTTCATCAATCATAGCCTTGGCAAAATCCAGTGTCGTTACGCCCGTATCCTCCAGGAAACGGTCATCGAATAAAGCTTCATGCATGCAGACGCCGCCAAAAGCAGGTGTCATGACATCTGATAAAGATGCCTGAATATAATTTGCATTCAGAACCGCATCTTCTGTAGCTTGTTTTAATCCATCAGAGCCATGGCTCATCATATAGGTCAAAGCCCGGGTAAACATGCCCATCTGACCGTGAAAAGCGCACATGCGGCCAAAACTGGCCGCGCCTTCACCCTCTTTGTGTTCAACAAAACGATATTGATCACCATCCCTGGTAACAAATGGCAAAGGCGCATAATCTTTGAGCGCGTCAGAAAGTACAGTCGGACCTGCGCCCGGGCCGCCGCCGCCATGAGGCGTAGAAAATGTCTTATGCAAGTTCAAATGCATGGCATCAATGCCCAGATCACCGGGACGCACACGTCCGACAAGCGCGTTAAAATTCGCACCATCGCAATAAAAATACCCACCAACAGAATGGATCAGATCGGCAATTTCGATAATATCCCGTTCAAACAATCCGCATGTGTTCGGGTTGGTGAGCATGATACCAGCGACATCATCTCCTAGCTTAGCCTTTAATGCCTCCAAATCCACACGGCCATCATCTGTGGCCGGAATTTCATCAATAGAAAACCCGCACTGTGCCGCCGTAGCCGGATTTGTTCCGTGAGCGCTTTCCGGGACAAGGACCCGGCGTTTATGCGTGTGCCCATCAGCGTCAAGACGCGCGCGAATTGCGGCCATTCCGCACCACTCACCATGGGCACCTGCTTTAGGTGTCATAGCAACCGACGGCATGCCTGTCAGGGTGCAAATCCAGTGGGCGAGCACATGAATTAATTCCAGCGCGCCCTGCGCCGTGCTCTCAGGTTGTAGAGGATGCACATCTGCAAATCCTGGCATGCGCGCGACTTTTTCGTTAAGCCGTGGATTGTGTTTCATCGTGCAAGACCCCAACGGATAAACACCCAGATCAATTGCGTAATTTTTTTGTGACAGCCGAACATAATGGCGCATAGCCTGAGGCTCTGACAGTCCCGCCAAGCCTATAGGATCGGTTCGCTCCATGCCGCCCAAGCGGGATTTGACCTTGACGGGTTTCGCCAAATCAACTCCGGTTTGATGGATATCCCCAATTTCAAAAATAAGCTTCTCGGCTTGCGCCAGACCTTTGTTTCCAGAAACGGTTTGAAATACCGCCTGTTCACTACCCATGGGAGTCGTCGGGCGACCCTGTTTATTCATAGCCATTTAATGAACCTCCTTTTTGGAGAAAAAGACAATCACTGATAAATCTTCGGTGATGTCGTGAAATTTATGATCAACATGTGCTGCGACAAAGATATTATCGCCGCCTTTGATGGAGTGTTTCACACCATCCGCTGTAAACTCGGATTTACCGGATATGACGTAATATATTTCATCCCAATCATGGGGTTGTTGCAGATCAATATGTCCTGCTGGATATTCCAGATATTCAACCCGCATTGTCGGATTATCCAAGAATATATGATACTGATTTCCGTTTTCCCCAATAAGAGGTTTTAACACCTCAACAGGCCAAACGCCTTGAGATGCAGTGTTCATGACAAAACCTCTGCCAGAGCATCAACATAGGCATTGATATCAGCATCAGTAACGGTTTCTGTTGCGGTGACCAGTAAAAGGTCTTTCTGATTCCCCGTGAGCCTGGAAACAGGGACACCCGCCAAAATACCTTTTGCGGCCAAAGCCTCAACGACGGTGTCTGCATCCTTGGACAATCTCAATGTAAACTCATTAAAGAAAGTCTCATTGACCAATTCAACACCACCGATCACCGATAATTTATCTGCCAAAACACAAGCATTAGCGTGATTGACGGCTGCCAATTGGCGCAGTCCGGCTTCACCCAGCAAAGTCATATGGATTGTAAAGGCAAGACAGCAAAGGCCAGAATTGGTACAAATATTCGATGTCGCCTTTTCCCGGCGAATATGCTGTTCACGCGTACTCAAGGTCAAAACAAAGCCACGGTCACCATTGGCATCAATGGTTTCCCCGCAAACCCGGCCAGGCATTTGCCTGACCAGTTTCTGACGACAGGCGAACAGCCCAACATAGGGGCCGCCAAAGTTTAGGCCAACACCCAGGCTTTGGCCTTCGCCAACGACTATATCTGCACCCTGCTCGCCTGGGCTTTTAATAGCGCCAAGTGCAACAGGTTCGGTAAACACAGCAATCAATAAAGCGCCTTTAGCATGTGCTGCTTTGGCAAAAGGCTCAAGGTCGACAATTTCGCCAAATACATTGGGTGACTGCACAACGATACAGGCGGTTTGATCATCAATCTGATCAATGGCCTCGCAGTCTGTGCCGGGCTCACTTGGATTTTGGATCAGCTCAATACCTAAATATTGCGCGACGGTCTGCGTCGCAGCACTGTAATGGGGATGAAGGCCCGAAGCGAGTATGGCTTTCATTTTCTTCCCGCGGGCTACACGGGTTGCCATAACCACAGCTTCTGCGCAGGCTGTTGAACCATCATACATGGAGGCATTGGCTACCTCCATGCCCGTCAGCATGGCAACTTGAGTCTGAAATTCGAACAAGGCCTGTAAGGTTCCCTGGGAAACTTCCGGCTGATAAGGCGTATACGCCGTTAGAAATTCGGAACGCTGAATAAGATGATCAACCGTAGCCGGGATATGGTGTTTATAAGCCCCCGCACCGCAGAAAAACGGGGCCGACCCAGCAGATATATTTTTAGATTGCAGAGCATTCATGTAACGCTCAACCGCCGCTTCGCTCTGGTGAGTTGGCAGGTCAATAAGATTGTCTAAAATGGCCGCTTTGGGTACATCCACAAAGAGATCGTCAACGGATTTCACACCAACCTTGGCCAACATCTCGGCCCGGTCATTTTCGTTGAGAGGTAGGTAGCGCATGGTCTATCCCTTATTTTGAAACATTATGAAAGCGGCAAACACCGCGAAAATGAGGCCAACAATATCGACCATAGCAATCTTGCCCAGCGGGCCGGACATAAGCCCGCGCGCCACAGCAAATAAAACAAATGAACCCATTGAAATAGCGCCGCCAATAAGGGCTGGCCATCTAAGTGATGGCATATGCGCTGCAGTTGCAAGGGCTAAGCCAACAAGTCCTAGTAGAATTGCCCGGTGTTGCAGAAGGGTCACCAGATCTGAACTGGCTGGATCAATACCGTACAGATCTTTTAGCCTTACAGGCGCTACTGCCGACATGACCGGCAGGAAGTTAATGACCGCCATCAACCAGAAAAGTATGGGCAGTGTTTTGCTCACCTATAAACCATCACAAAATGTTTTATAGGCCGCTTCGTCCATAAGGTTTTCAAGTTCAGATGCATCTGCGATCTTCATTTTAAAAAACCAACCTGCACCGCCTGAGTCAGCATTCACAGTCTCCGGAGCATCTTCTAGCGTGCCGTTGGTTTCAATTACTTCGCCGCCAATGGGTGCATAGACATCAGAAGCTGCCTTGACAGATTCAACAACGGCCGCATCGTCACCCTTTGAAAAACTTGCGCCAACATCAGGCAGTTCAACAAAGACGATATCGCCAAGAGCGTTTTGCGCGTAATCGGAAATCCCAACAGTTCCTATGTCGCCTTCGACTTTAATCCATTCATGGTCTTCTGAATAATAAGTGCTCATGCGGGGGTCCTCCTATCCGCGGTGATAATTATGGGGCACAAAAGGCATTTTGACGACCTTAGCAGGCCGGGCCTTACCCCGTACGATTAAATTAATTTCTGATCCGGCTTTGGCATGGCTGCGAGACACATAGCCCATAGCCACAGGGCCTCCTACAGAGGGGCCAAAGCCACCGGACGTGATTTCACCGATTGTGTTACCATCCTGATCTTGAATTTCCGTATGCTCGCGCGCAGGAGCGCGGCCTTCTGGCAAAATTCCGACAAGACGCTTGCTTTGTTTATTAGCGATATCGGATTCAATGCGTGCGGCACCCAAATAGTCACAACCCACGCGGCGGTTCTTTTGTATAGACCAGATAAGACCTGCCTCAATCGGCGAAACTGTTGTATCAATATCATGCCCATAAAGACATAGTCCCGCTTCCATCCGCAGACTGTCTCGCGCACCAAGACCAATCAACTCCACATCGTCATATGAAAGAAGCTCTTCAACAAAGCTTTCCACATCATCATGTTTCACGGCAATTTCAAATCCATCTTCGCCTGTATAACCGGAACGCGATACGTGGCACCAAGTCCCGTTTTTACCGACAGGCAAATCCGTGTGGGTCATAAATACCAGATCTTTAACTGCAGGGGCCATGGCGCCCAATACATCCACCGCTCTCGGGCCTTGCAAGGCGATAAGGGATAGCAAATCATCTTTCACCTGCAGCTTCACATTTTCTGGCAAGTGTTTTTCCATATGCGCAAAGTCTTGGTCCTTGCATCCCGCATTGACGACAAGATAGAGCCAATGCGTATGTCCTTCCAAGCCGAGGCGAGAAATCATCAGATCATCTAAAATGCCGCCTTCTGCATTTAAAAATTGAGAGTAACGCTGCTGTCCCGGTTCCAGGCTTTGGATATCTGCCGGTACTAATTTTTCAAGTGCGCGAGCCGCTGTTTCAAAAGTACCGTCATCCGCAATGATAAAACATTGCCCCATATGGGATACATCAAACAAACCGCATTTCTCACGAGTATGTAAATGCTCTTTCATGACCCCCAATGGGTATTGCACTGGCATTTCATAGCCCGCGAACGGCACCATTTTTGCACCACTGGCAATGTGGGCATTATAAAGTTTTGTTCGTTTTAAATCTGTCATGGTCGCACACTTTCCAAAGGCTTACGCCTCACTGTGCCACCAGCTGTCCTTATAGGCCTGAGAGATTTACTCCTTCGGCGGGACCTTTCACCTATCGGGCCCTCTTTCCAGCTTCTGTTCCATCATCGGTCCTTTTGCCTGAGCGTTTCCGGTGGCGGTTGCGCCTTCGGCGGCCGTAAATTCACGACTCTCTCCCGATGGATAGAGGAGATATAAAGTTTTGAACACTTTGAATCAAGATGATAATCACAAGCCCTGTTATTTAATCCTCAATCGTTCCATAACTTGTCTTTTCCCTACGCTTCAACATGCGACCCCAAAATGCATTATAGGGATGAATCGCGTCAGTATCGCCTCGACTATTTTGCAAGGGATAACTTTGGTTATGCCAAGCAAATATGCCCCCTTGAAGATTTAAGATTGAGCCTGAATGCTGTTCGGGCAGTGCGCGTTGCACGCGATCAACCATCATGGAGGAACGCATGCCCACCGAGCAATAAAACACGGCTGTCTTGTTCTCAAGCCTATGACTATACGCCTTAAGAAAGGCCTCTCCGTTCATATCCGGGTCAAGTCGGATTGCGTCTTGCAAATGACTTATCTCAAACTCCTCCACCTCACGAACGTCAAATATCACATACTGATCTGACGGCATGGCAATCAAATCAGTACTGGAAATATGTTTTACGTTTCCGAACTTCTGAACAATTTTATTATGTGTTTCTCCTAAGGCTGAAGTCTCCAAAGAAACGGTTTCTACGGCACAGGCAGACATCGCGAGAGCCGTTACAAGGACAAAAACACTTCGACTAACATCAATTAAAGATCGCGAGTTTTTCAATGCATATGACATGGCGTACCAAGTATATCGTCAAGACCTTAAAGTCCATGTTGAGGGAATTAAGCTACAATAAATACGAATTGGTAACCATAAATAACAATTCAATTTTAGCTATTTTATTATAAGCACTCGACCAGATGGCAAACTCGCCGTCGGGGAGCAGTAAATGAATACCACGAATAACAACCCGCTTAAATCTTTGCGCGTTTTGATTGTGAACGATGTTAATCTCAATAATTCCACTTTAGGCGCACAGTTGGAACCCGCTGGTATCAAACCCTTGCTAACCCCCCATGCGTCGCAAGCACTTACAGTATTAAAGCAGTCCCAACTGCGTGGCATTTCCATCCCTATCGTGATTTGCTCATATAATATGGTAGATATGAATGGCCTCGAATTTATCCGGAAATTAAGACAAGAACCGACTATCAAAGGAACACATGTCATTCTTTTGGCCAATGGGGACATTGGTCACGCAATGGTCGAGTTACAAGCCCTGAACGTCCATCAGATATTTAACGCACCTTGCTCAACAGCAACACTGCTGGGCGCCATTGCTGAACATGTTCCCTGTGCAGATGAGACCAACGTCAGAACAGCCTCAAAAGTTGCAACAGTTGATAAAAAAAGCATACGCATTCTCGCCGCTGACGATGACGCTATTAACCTAGCCGTTCTGAAAGGGTTTTTGAACTTATCCGGATATAATGTTGAAACAGTCAATGATGGCGTAGAAGCTGTTAGCGCGTTCAAGAACACCAATTATGACTTGATCTTAATGGATATATCTATGCCCAGAATGGACGGGGTAGATGCAACATTATCCATTCGAGAAATTGAAAGACAATTTGGAAAAAATCCCGTCCCAATTGTTGCTGTGACCGGGCATATCGCTCCCAACCAGAAAAAACGCTATATTCAATCGGGTATGAATGACGTGATCGCTAAACCCATTACTAAAAAAGTAATGGATGATTGCCTTAATATGTGGTGCGCTCGGCTTTCACAAAACCCTGAAACAGCGAAAACCACAGCCTCAATCGGCTAGAATTACATCCGTTCGGGAACCTCTATACCGATAATATCCAGACCCAGCTCTAATTGCCGCAGGGTCAATTGAGCGAAGGAAACCCGTGATGATTTGATGTCGTCTGGGACACCTTCTTTTAAAATCGGGCATTCAGTATAAAATCGTGAAAAGCTTTGCGCCAGGCGATAAATATGCTCGCATAAAATATGCGGCGCACGTTTATCTGCTGCCTGCCCTAAAGCCCGATCAAACGCATCAATCGACAATAAAAGTTGAGCCTCTGCCTTATCCGTAATTTGAATGGCCCCGCTTTTAATGCCCTGCTCACTTGCACGGCGTAATATGGATTTAATTCGGACGGCCGCATATAACAGATATGGCCCTGTTTTACCTTCAAACGAGACAAAACGCTCTACATCGAAAATATAATTGGTCGTCCGCTGGTTCTGAAGATCAGCAAATTTTAGGGCTGCCATGCCGACTTTATCGGCTATATCGGCCAGTTCAGCCGCATTAAAATCCTGTCCGATGCCTGTTTCTTTAAGGCGCGCTGCTGCCGCATTTCGCATCATATCTGTCAAATCCGACAGGCGTAATAAGCCGCCATCACGTGTTGAGAAAGGCTTACCATCTTTGCCGTTAACCGTGCCAAAGCCAAGATGTTCCAATTGGTCCCGCTCATACCAGCCTGCCTTCACGGCTGCGCGAAAGACCTGCTCGAAATGCATAGCCTGTCTTTGATCCACCACATATAAAATGAGGTCCGGGTTAATTTCCGTTTTCCTGTCGGTCAGCGTAGCTAAATCAGTTGTATGGTACAGAACAGCTCCGGTTCTGGCCCGCAGCATAACTGGCGGTATACCCTTACGTTTTTCAGCGTCATAATCAGGGTCAACTGGTACGATCAAAGCTCCGTCGCTTTCTTCCGTGATCCCCTGAGCCTTCATCGCCTCAATCATATCGGGTATGAGTGGATCTACACTGGCTTCGCCTTTCCACAAATCAAAGCTCACGCCCAGATCGCCATATCCTCTTTTTAAATATTCAATAGAAATACGGATAAAATGATCCAGCAAGGCCCGATACCCCGGACGGCCAGCCTGCAGCTCCGCTGTTGCTAATTGTGATTTCTTCAGGCGTTCCAGATCAGCTTTGGATTTCGCATTCGCGGCCGGATAAAGCCGCGCCATATCCTCCATTGTAACAGGACTTTCACTAGGAAAACCATCTTCAATAGCGGCGTCAAAATAAGGAAGGTCTGGCTGCTCTTCTTCAAGTTCTGATATCAAGTGCCCCATTTGAAGCCCCCAGTCGCCCAAATGAACATCGCCTATGACTTTATGCCCTCTAAATCTTAGAAGTCGTTTCAGCGCTTCACCTATAACAGCCGACCGTAAATGTCCCACATGCATGGGCTTGGCTACGTTAGCTCCGCCGTAATCAATAACAATTGACTTCGGCGCAACCTTGGCGGCCCCAGTTCTATTATCGGATAATAATGCATTGGCACGAGCGGCAATGATATCCTCATTCGGGATTATATTTATAAATCCAGGCCCAGCGATTTCCAGGCCTGCCACCGCCTCGTGCCCCGACAGTTTTTCAACAACTTTCGCTGCTATATCGCGGGGGTTGGCTTTTTCTCCCTGCTTCTTGAGAAAGCCTGCGGCAGCCATTGCGCCATTACACTGAAACGGCGCCAGATCGGGGCGATCAGATTCGCGCACAGTCCCTAACTCTGTCGGAAAACCCAACTGCTCGAAAACGCTGCAGGTCGCATCGTTTAATAGGTCCAATACTGATTGCGACATAATTTTGCCTGCTAGTTTTGTCCGGCAGATACACGGAAACGTTTACCGGCAGCATTAAACGCACGCTGCTCCGGTGTCACGACAAAGCCAACAACAATTTCAAAGTTCACGCCAGACGTATTTTCGCCAGCTCGCGGAATAAGGATTTCATCAATTTTCTCAGTCACAGATACTCGGTCGGTGCCGGCTGGAAATCTCACAGATATAGGAAAGACTTCTTTGTGAATAACCGCTAGATTTTTACGCGTGACGGCCACAAAATACTCATAAACAGCAGTGTCACCACTGGCAGCAGGGCCTCGGCCAAAGTCCATTTGGACTTCAAGATCGGCAACAATAGGTTCAGTACCATAATAGCGGCATAGACTACGGATATTACCAATCTCGCCCGTAAACCCTACATTGGCAAAACTTTCCGCGCCTTTAATCTCAACAATACGCTGAGCATCATATAGAGAAAACGCCCTTGGGCAGGGCCCTGGATTCTTTTCAGCCGCATCCCCGATAGCCAGAACTTCCTTTGTGGACTTACATCCAGCGACCGCCATGACAGCTATAAGAGCTGCCGCTGCGAATAATTTTGTTTTGCCCATGATTATGCCTTAATTCATTTTCAATATCGACTCGGCCTGCTATAGCCACATGTCAAAGGTCAGTCTACTATAAGGTAACGGCTCCGCCTGCAACGGCTATGGCCCAAATGAGGATAATTTAATGCAGCCAGCCAATGACCGTCTTGCCAAAACTGTACTACTGGCAGCACCTAGGGGGTTTTGCGCTGGGGTTGATCGCGCCATTCAAATCGTCGAACGTACAATCGAGAAATATGGCTCGCCAGTTTATGTTCGCCACGAGATTGTACACAACACACATGTTGTAAGCCGCCTTGAAGACATGGGTGCCATTTTTGTTGAGGAACTGGATGACTGCCCTGATGATCGCCCGGTTGTGTTTTCCGCTCACGGCGTTCCAAAATCTGTTCCTGCCGCAGCGCAGGCCCGGGACATGCATTTTTTGGACGCAACCTGCCCTCTGGTTTCCAAAGTTCATGTTGAAGCAGAAAGACACAACAAAGACGGCCGTCACATATTGCTAATTGGGCATGCTGGACATCCGGAAGTTATCGGAACAACAGGGCAACTGCCGGACGGTTCCATGACTTTAATCGAAGATGAAACGGATGCGGCCAGTTACACGCCTGATGATCCTGACAATTTGGCACTGGTGACCCAAACCACATTATCGGTCGATGACACGCAAAGCATAATCAAAATCCTTCTGCAGCGCTTCCCGACCATCGCCCTGCCCTATAAAGAAGATATTTGCTATGCCACTACAAACAGACAGGCTGCCGTAAAAGAAATCGCAAAACAATGTGACCTGTTCATGGTCATTGGCTCACAAACATCCTCCAATTCCAAGCGACTGGTTGAAGTCGCAAATAAAGCCGGAGCGGGTGCTGCAATGCTTGTCTCCGGCGCCGAAGGTCTGGATTGGCCTCTCATTGAACGCTGCGAAATTATCGGGCTATCTGCGGGAGCCAGCGCGCCAGAATATCTTACGGACGGCGTGATAGCTGCTTTGAAATCCAGATATGATGTCGCTGTAAATGAAGTCCGCGTCACCGACGAAAATGTTACCTTCCGCCTCCCAAGAGAGCTACGCGCGTAATGCCTCCCAAGAAAGCCAAAGAACTGGTTATCTATACTGACGGGGCATGTTCCGGCAATCCGGGCCCAGGTGGGTGGGGCGTACTGATGAAATTTGGTCAGGCCGAGAAAGAACTTTTTGGCGGCGAAGATGAGACCACAAACAACCGCATGGAACTTATGGCAGCCATACAGGCTCTAAGAGCCATTAAACCCGGCTTTGAAGGCAAAATTACCCTTTGGACGGACAGCACCTATGTCCTTAAAGGTATTACCGAATGGATCCATAACTGGAAAAAGCGCGGCTGGAAAAAGTCGGATAAAAAACCGGTTATTAATAAAGATCTTTGGCAAGAGCTTGACGCCGAAAACGCCAAACGCGAGATCATCTGGAAATGGGTCAAAGGTCATGCCGGTGAAGAAGGTAATGAACGGGCTGATGAACTCGCCCGTCGCGGCATTCCGGATCAAGAGGAAGAATAATTAGGTTTCCCAGTATGGGGTTCCTGCGCAGTGTTCGACCAGATAATCTACAAAAGCCCTGACACGTGCGGAAAGATGTCTCGTGGGCGGATAGATGGCATAGGCCCCTAATGTCTCCCACTTATAATCTGCCAATATTTCTACGAGCGACCCATTGTTCAAATTTTCATAAACAATAAAGCGCGGAACAATTAAAAGTCCTTCCCCTGCGACGGCCGCATCGCGCATAAACTCACCATTCGTGGCATGCAGACGCGGCGGAATTTCAATCTGACCCTGACTTCCATCTGGGGCCTGATAAGTCCTTACAGAACTTCCGCGATAACCATAAGCTAATTCCGTATAGCCCGTTAAATCCTGAGGTGTTTTTGGCATACCCATCTTTTCAAGATAGGCTGGGCTGGCACAGGCGACGACACTGATATCAGCGAACTTACGCGCGATGAGGCTGGAATCTGGAAGACTTCCAACTCTAATGGCCAGATCCCGACCTTCAGATACCAAATCTACAACTCGGTCCGTAAAATCTATATCAAATTCAATATCCGGATGGTGCTTCATGAACTCCAGAATCATTGGCCCCATATGTCGAACGCCAAAAGAAAGGGGCATGGTAATTCGCAAACTGCCCGATAATGACAGATGGGTATCCCCTATAATCGCCTCAATTTCATCCCAATCCGCCAATAAAGAAACGGCCTTGCGATAAAGCGCCTGCCCGGTGTCTGTCAGAACATGCTTACGGGTTGACCGCGTGATCAGCTGACTACCAAGCCGGTTTTCGAGCTCTTTTAAACGCCGACTAACAGCCGATTTAGCGACGCGCATCTGTTTGGCGGCCTCTGTAATGGAACCCGCCTCTACTATTCTGACAAAGTTTTCCATTTCTTCATAACGACTCATTTGTTCTCAATACCAGAACAAACCATTCTCGAAAAGCTCATTAGTTCTCAGAATAAGTCTTTCTATATAAACCTCAACAAACTCATGGCCTGAAGAAAGGAGTGCGTCATGACTCATACACAACTGATGGAAGCACCAAAATTTCGGGAAACTGACCTGCCTCCGGGTATGGACAAGCTATTGCAAGACTACCCCCGGGCAAGTTGGGACGCTCATAAAGGGTTTGCGCAGGCGACCCGCAACTGGCTCGGCGCCCATAAAGCATTTCGTAAGCTTAGCCGTTTCACCCGCGAAGACACGCAAAGGTACCTAGATAAAACGGTTGAAGCTGAAAAATTTGCATCAAACCTATCATATTTTGGGAATGCTTTAGTGGCCAATCTATACGGTCATCACCACTGGGAAGACATGGAATATTTTCCGGAACTTTCAGCGGCAGATCCGCGTTTTGATTCCGGTCTCGCCATTTTAGAAGAGGATCATCAATGTCTAAACGGATTGTTGGAAAACCTGACCTTGAAAGCCAATCGGGTAATCAAGCTGGTTCAACTTGATGAAAGCGCGGCCTATGAAGAGGCTGGTGAACTTCTACCTGTGACAGAAGCCGTTGAGACCCTGCTAACCCGCCACCTAGCCGATGAGGAAGATTTGGCCGTCCCCATAATTCTACATCATCGATTACGTGGATAATTTTCATTGTTCCGATTTTCGGAACAATGACTTCAAAATATTACCTCTAGTTCTATTTTATGCTACCCGCTAGATAGAGCAAAGACATAATAAACATAGGAATTCAAAATGTCAGATATCCATAATATTTTGCGCATTGACGCCAGCGCTCGCAAGGACGGCTCTATCACCCGCGATATGGCAGATGAAACTCTAAATCATTTCGCCGCCCTAGGCCCGATCCGTGTGGAAACTAGAAATGTGGGTGAAGGCCTGCCTTTTGTGGATCAGGACTGGGTTGGCGCTAACTTCACACCAATCGACGCCCGGACCAATGCTCAAATCGCAAAGCTCGCTTTATCAGATAAGTTGATTGCTGAATTGGCCTCGGCCGATACACTCGTTCTGGCGACTCCCATTTATAATTTTGGTATCCCCGCCAGCCTCAAAGCCTGGATCGATCTCATCGCCCGCGCGGGAGTTACTTTTAAATATACTGAGTCAGGCCCTCAAGGGCTCCTGACAGGTAAAAAGGCCGTAGTCTTGATGGCCTCTGGCGGTACTCCGCTTGGCAGCAGCTATGATTATGCCAGTCCTTACCTGCGTCATGTGCTGGGCTTTATGGGCATTACAGATATTGAGTTTATAGCTCAGGACGTCACAAAAAAAGATGCTGCGGAAAAACGTGCAGATGTATCAAAACAAATAAAAGCACTGTAGAGACTGGCATATGAACAGACAAATCATTCAAAAAACCAAAGGCATTCCAGCCACTGACGGAGCAGGAGTTAAACTCACTCGTATTATCGCTTCGCCAGAACTTGATATGGTTGACCCACTTTTGCTGCTCGACCGTTTTGAAAGCGACAAACCGCAAGATTATATTGCCGGTTTTCCGACCCACCCACACCGGGGTTTTGAGACGGTTACCTATATGCTGGCCGGAAGAATGCGGCACAAAGACAATGTTGGTAATGAAGGTGTGATTGAACCCGGTGGCGTACAGTGGATGAAGGCGGCCAAAGGCATTATGCATTCAGAAATGCCTGAACAGGAAGCGGGCCTGCTTAAAGGATTTCAGCTTTGGATTAACCTGCCAGCCGCTAATAAGCTTGATGCGCCAGGCTATCAGGAATTTGCGGCTGCAGACATGCCAACGGAGACACTAGATACGGGCGGCACAGTACGAGTCATTACAGGTACGACCGATAAAGGTACGACCGGGCCTGTCAAAAATCCGCTCACAGAGCCGCTCTATCTGGATGTTACGCTGGGTGCTGTTGATAGCTTTTCTAAAATCCTACCTGAAATTAATAACGTCGTATATTATAGACGGCGACGCGATGATTGGAGAGACAATACTGGGCGAGGAAGAGCTCGGCGTTTTAGGTGGCGGCGATAGAATCTCTATCTGCGCTGGACCACAAGGCGCAAGGTTATTGCTTATGGCTGGCAAACGCCTGGAAGAACCTGTTGCACGCGGGGGCCCGTTTGTAATGAACACCCGCGAAGAAGTGCTGCAAGCTTTTGCAGATTTACGCGCGGGGCGATTCTAAGCGTAACCAAATACGCGGCGCAGGATTTCACTGGTGCGTTTAGCCGGATTATCTCTGATCGCTTTTTCCTCTTCTGCAATATAGGTGAACAGACCTTGCAAACCGTAATTTACGCCATGACCAATCAGATCACGGCGGGCATCTGCGCCAAGCTGCGGGGCGAGCGGAATGCCGCGTAATTGCCCGGTGACATCATCCAGAAGGCGCAGAGCTCCGGTTTGCCCTAAGGCGTTTTCCATAATAGGACTGAAAAGCTGCGCCAGACGCGCACTTGTACGATCATGAAGATATGAAGTTGCCGCATTATCAGGTCCCCGTACTATATTAATGGCGTCCGCAATGGATAGGGACGTGATCGCATCGACGAAAATATCCTTAGCCACTGGCGCGGCCTTTTCAGCCCCGCGATTAAGCTGTTGGTGGAGTTCGTTCAAAATACTATCAGCGCCTACAATCCGCAAAGCCGATTGAACGTCGCGGAGTGTTTTTGGTAGAGGGATTTGAATTAAATCATTGCGCCAAAATCCGTTTAACACGCCAACGATACTAATGGCGTGACCAACACCATTATTAAGCGCCGCTTTAATACCTTGCGCTGCATCTGCTTGTGTTAAGCCAAAACCGGACATGCCGCCGGGAATATTAGGAATGCTCTCACACGCCCCGAGCAGGGTAGAGGATGATAATCCCAAAATAACTAAACGACGATCTAATTCCATAATATGTTCTCCTACCACTTTAACTATGACCTGATTTTCATATCAATCAAGATAGAGCAACAGTTCCCATTCACTTGCCGGAATAAAGAACTACCTGTATTCAAATCCTATGACCTCCAACACTATACCCGAAAACAAACGCGCCCTTTATCAAAAACTGGTCGATCTTAATCCGGATATAGAATTAAAAGGTGCTTCGAAGCTCACCTATACATCCGTCAATGGCCATATGTTTTCACAAATGACAAAGGATGGCCGGCTAGGCATGCGGCTCTCCAAAGAAGATCAAAAAGCTTTCATTGAAAACTATAGTGCAATTCCATTTAAAAATTACGGGGCCAACATCAAAGATTATGTCGAGGTGCCCGCTGGCATGCTGGAAACTCCCGAAGCCCTTAGCACATATCTCGCCAAAAGCCTCGCTTATACACTCACGCTTAAGCCCAAATAGGTGTCTTTAAGCAGCTTGAACGTAAGGCTTAATCATTCGCTCTAATGTCATAGAAAGTTTAACCTTGCCACCCGTACGCCATTCAAACCGTTTCATTTTATCACAATTCATAGACGTAATACCCTCTCGGGCCGCTTGAGCCGGCAGTGGAATTTTACGAGCCAGCGCTGATTGAAGCGGAGCAAGAATATCCGTCCGATCAATTATTAAATCGGCGGCATTGAAAATACCGCCTGAAACACGCTCAGACGGCGCTCTGACAAGTTCAGTCACAGCGCGGGCTGCATCCTCACCATGAATTTGCGAAGCCGCAAAAGGCTTGATCAGCTTACCTGACATATAGGCCCGAAAAAGGGGATCCCATTTATGCCCCTTACGAAGGCCAGGCGGTCCGTAGACGCGCGCCAATCGTAATGTCGACACGGCGAAACCTTCATCCGTCATCGCCATAAGACTTTTCTCAGTCTCGAATTTAACCTTTCCATCAAGCGTTGTCGGGTTTGGATCATCAGACTCATAAAACTCCATACCCGGTTCACCGGGGCCGTAAACACTTTGTGAGGAAATAAAGACAGCACGACTTACGCCGGCTTTCTTTGCCTGTCTAAACAATGCCGCAGCCCCACCAAGGTTTTTGAAAACATAGTTTTTACGATCTTTATCTCGATCAAGAGCAGCAAAAACATAAGCCTGAGCTTCATCCATAATCGCTTGGTAATTAAAATTTTGACCAAGCCCAGCAGCAATGAACCTTACAGGCGATGAAAAGAAATCAGCGGTCGGTTCATTTTGACCAATGACTGTAACATCATAGCCCTGAGATAAAAACTCTTCGACAATAAAGCGGCCAACAAACCCCGTTCCGCCGGATATAACGGCGCGGGCCATAAGTCTTAGTAGACCCGCTTTTTAGGTTTAATATAGTCGATGTCCTTGCTCATGGTATAATCGTGAACTGGACGGAAATCGATTTTGACCTTATTTTTATCATAGTCATACCAAGCCAGACTATGCTTCATCCACTTTTTGTCGTCCCGATCGGGGAAATCTTCGTGAGCGTGGGCTCCGCGGCTTTCTTTACGGTTTTCCGCCGACTGAATTGTGACATTTGCCTGCCCCATCAGGTTATCAAGCTCCAATGTCTCCATTAGATCCGTATTCCAGATCAAACTCTTATCGGACACGGAAACATCGCTCATCATTTCCGCGATACCCGCAACTTTGGTAACGCCTTCAGAGAGACTCTCACTAGTCCTGAATACAGCACAATGATCCTGCATAGCTTTTTGCATCTTAAGACGGATATCTGCTGTTTTAGTAGATCCGTTTGCATTGCGGTAGCGGTTCAAACGCTCCAGAGAATTGGCCCCGGCATCTTTTGGCAAAGGTCTTTGTTCTGCATTAGGCTTAAGAATTTCACCACAGCGTAAACCTGCCGCCCGGCCGAAGACAACCAAATCAATAAGCGAGTTAGACCCCAAACGATTGGCCCCGTGAACGGATACACAGGCAGCCTCACCCACAGCCATAAGTCCCGGCACAACACTGTCTGCATTTCGGCCTTTTTTAGTGACCACTTCGCCGTGATAATTGGTCTGGATACCGCCCATATTATAGTGACAGGTCGGCAGAACAGGGATTGGCTCTTTAGTAACATCAACGCCTGCAAAAATCTTGGCGCTTTCGGAAATACCCGGTAAACGCTCGGCTAAAATTTTTGGATCCAGGTGATCCAGATGCAAGAAGATATGATCTTTATTGGGACCGACACCCCGGCCCTCACGAATTTCCAAAGTCATAGCTCGTGACACCACATCACGAGAGGCAAGGTCTTTGGCTGAAGGAGCATAACGCTCCATAAAACGCTCCCCTTCAGAATTGGTCAGATAACCGCCTTCACCGCGAGAACCCTCAGTAATCAAACAGCCTGCGCCATAAATACCGGTTGGGTGGAACTGGACAAACTCCATATCCTGCAGGGGTAATCCTGCGCGAAGAACCATAGCATTGCCATCACCAGTACAAGTGTGAGCAGATGTACAAGAGAAGAAAACACGTCCATAACCGCCAGTTGCCAAAATAACCGTTTGCGCCCGAAAACGATGCAATGTTCCATCGTCCAGTTTCCAGGCCGTTATTCCCCGGCATTCGCCATCTTCCATGATAAGGTCGAGAGCAAAATATTCGATAAAGAATTCGGCCTTACGACGTACGGATTGACCATAAAGAGTATGAAGCATGGCGTGACCCGTCCGGTCAGCCGCCGCACAGGTGCGCTGTGCTTCGGGGCCTTCGCCCATATTTTGCATCATACCGCCAAAGGGTCGCTGATAAATCTTACCTTCTTCTGTTCTGGAGAAAGGCATGCCCCAATGTTCTAATTCATACACGGCATCAGGCGCGTGCCGACAAAGATATTCAATAGCATCCTGATCACCCAGCCAGTCAGATCCCTTAACCGTGTCAAACATATGCCAGCGCCAGTCATCATCGCTCATATTGCCCAGAGAAGCGGCAATACCGCCCTGAGCTGCTACAGTATGGGATCTGGTAGGAAAGACTTTGGTAACGCAAGCCGTTTTCAGACCTTGCTGCGCAGCACCAAGCGTGGCCCGAAGGCCAGAGCCACCAGCCCCGACGACAACGACGTCATATGTGTGATCAATCCATTCTGGTGTATTAGAGGCGCTCATATTAGGCTCCCAGCCACATTTTTATAATTACGAAAACTGCAATAGCCCAAGCGACAAACCCAATGACGCGATTAGCTAAAAGTCCGAATGAGCGCAAACCACCATCGGTATAATCTAAAATAACTTCGTCAAATTCCAATTTGCAATACCAGATCGCTGTGGTCAGAAATATCAGTGTGGAAATTGCGCCAACCGGTGATGTAAGCCAATCTGAAAATCCAGTAGAACCACCTGAGAGACCATATGTCAAACCCAGTAAAAAGAATGGCAGAGTCACAATAAGACCCCAGCCTGTAATACCTCGTAAACGATGGTGCGATGTACCTGATCCTTTAGCCATATTCAGCCTCCCAGCGCCATGTAAGTCAGAGCTGCTGACATGATGACGACAACGATAATCATAATCCATGACATAGTATTGTTTTTGTCAGGATCCAGATAATGACCGCGATCCCAGATCAGATGCCTTAATTGCGCGAAAGCCATGAAGATCAAGCCAAAAAATCCGATGAAGAACCCTATCCAGCCCAATGGCGAATAGATCAGTCCAGACAATGGAATTTCGCCAGTGGATTTAAAATATAACAACCCGATAGCCAGTTTAATCAAAAAAGCATAACTGATAACGGCGCATATACGATGCAGGATCGATGATAACATGGCCGGATGCCAACGCCATATCTGTAAATGAGGTGCCATCGGGCGTTTGTCATTCCATTGACTTGCCATAAAGGATTCCTTTCACGAACCGCCGTAAATTACAGCCAGACACCTTAGAGTCAATGATTACACCTACCCTCTTGGCGTACACATTGTCGCGCAGTATAAGGCGGTTTATTTCTGGAGCCTGAAAATGAAAAAATCGCTGCTTTGGGCAAGTGCCGCTTACTTTGCTCTATGGACAGGAGCCCATGCTGACCCGGCAGGTTTCTGCGGTGAGGGAGAGATTATTATTGTCGACGGGCAACAGGAGTGCCTGCTTCAGGATAGCCTGACAAAACTTATAAGCGACTATGAAAACTATATGAGGCAAAGCAACCCTTTTGCTGCAGGTGAACACGGGGATAAGGAAGCATTACGACGCCTCCCTGACGTTAGTCAGAAACAAAAGAAAGCTTTTCACGAACATATTGCAAAGCTTAGAGACCGTCATAAGGCAATAGACATAACAGGCATGACTGCAGAGGACGTTTTAAACTTTCGTCTTTTCGGATTCATACTGGATCAACACAACAGGCGCGCCGCTTTTGACGAAGCCCGCATTCCGTTCACAAACGACTCCGGGTTTTTCAATGAGCTGAGCTATGTTAGCCGTCAGACAAAATTCGAAAAACCTGTTGACTACGAAGCTTATGCAGCCCGGTTATCGGCCATTCCTCAATATTTCGGCCAACACAAAACCAATATGCGCCGAGGTACTGAAACAGGCTATACAGCCTCGGTTGAAATACTTCCAGGCATCATTGAATCCGTTGAAAAACTCTCAAATTATCGAGACGTTGATCATCCCTATTACGCACCATTTAAGACATTTCCGGACAATATAGACGCCGCCGAACAGGCGCGCTTAACTGCGCTTGGTCAGGCAGCAATCCAAAATGCTGTTCTTCCAGCTTACAAAGACTTACATGACTTTCTAAAAACAGAATACCTACCCAAAGCCCGTAAGGTCGTTGGTATTGGCACAACGGCTGAAGGACGGGCTTATTATGCCTCTCTCGTTCGCTATTACACAACTCTGGACCTAACTCCTGACGAGGTACACGACATAGGCGTTAGAGAAGTTTCACGCATACGCGCTGAGATGGATGACATTATCAAAAACACTGGATTTGAAGGCAGCTTTGCTGAATTTCTTGAATTTTTAAGAACCGATCCGCAATTTTACGCCCAATCCGAAGAGGAACTTCTCAAAGAAGCCGCCTGGATTGCCAAACGTGTTGACGGGAAAATGCCGGAATTTTTCCGAACACTTCCTAGATTACCCTATGGCGTAATGCCAGTTCCGGCTGAAATGGCTCCGCGCTATACAACTGGACGCTATTGGGGCGGGAATCCAGAACAGGGCAAAGCCGGAAATTATGTGGTCAATACATATGACCTTAAAAGCCGCCCCCTCTACAACTTACCTGCTTTAACTCTACACGAGGGAGTGCCAGGACATCACCACCAAATCAGCCTGGGGCAAGAACTTAAAAACGTTCCCGATTTTCGAAAAAATCTTTATCCAAATGCCTTTGGAGAAGGGTGGGGTCTATATGCAGAGAAAGTCGGACTGGATATGGGTATTTACCGTACCCCTTATGAACATTTTGGGCGCCTATCCTATGAAATGTGGCGGGCCTGCCGCCTTGTTGTCGACACCGGTATGCACTGGAAAGGCTGGACCCGCGAACAAGCCGAAAAGTGTTTCTTTGAAAATTCTGCTCTTGCCCCCCACAACATTAAGACCGAAGTCGAACGTTATATCAGCTGGCCGGGTCAAGCCTTGGCTTATAAAATCGGTGAGTTGAAAATTATTGAGCTTAGAAAGCGCGCTGAAACTGCTTTGGGAGACAGTTTTTCAATCCGTGATTTTCACGATGCTGTCCTGAAACATGGCGGCATTCCGCTCGATATTTTAGAACAGCAAATGGATCAATGGATTACTGATCAACTTACTCAGGCTCAGAAATCTATTATCGGCGAGCGGACACCCTAGCGCAAAAAAGGCTGCCAAATTTTGGCAGCCTTACATAATATAATATTTTACCTATCGTCTCTAGAAACGATAACGACCCCGCAGCATGACCGGAACTGTCCAGCTGCTACTGCCGTTATTTGTGCCGGCAAGCGGGATACCCGGCCCTAAATCGGCAGTATCTGTCGCAAGCTTACCTGTGTAACGGATACCCGTTTCAAGACCGATTGTCGTCCGATTAAATAATGGCGTTTCAACTCCAACCAGACCTGCCGCAGTTGGTACCCAACCACTTTCATACATACCCACTGTTCCGCCATTATAAACATTGCCGCCAAGTTGAGCGCCATTCAGTGCAATATCATCAATATGAGCTGCACCCAATTTACCTTCAACATAAGGCCTTACAGAATTTACAATTGGCATTGGTTTGGGATGAAAATACTGACGCAACCCGACTTCGACGCCGTAACGCTGATAATCAGTGAATTCGCCCGTTAAAGCCTCACCATTGATTTGGCCCAATGTAACATTGTCACCATCGGCTTCTGCATAAGAGCCCATTACAGTTAGTTTTCTGTTTGGATTAAGCGCATATGAACCACCCAATTCGTAACGCATACCTTCATCATAAGCATTGCTCATGGATACATCATTTGAAGTGACGCCAGCAATATCATTGATGCGATTGGCCGTGACAGCGTCACCGCCGACAAAGTATTCCGTACCAACACCACCCTCTAGGTTCCAGCGGCTTAGTGTTTTACCGCCGACACAACATCCCTTGGATTTTTTGGCTGCATGATGGCCATTATAATAACCTGTTTGCGGGTTATAAGCGTTATGCTTACTTCCCATTCCGAAATCTCCCATCCATGAGCACCCGGATAGAGCAATTGTGGCCGCGCCCAAGAATAATTTTTTCATAGCTTCACCTCTTGTTCCGATTTGGCACAATCGCCAATTCTAATCAGTTATTGGAAGCTAAAGCTGCAAGGATGAGGCCAACCTCGTATAAAAGATGAAAAACAAAAAAACCCGGCTCTCGCCGGGCTTTGGATTCAAAGACTGTGCTTTCTAATTTAGAAGGACACACGACCTCTTAACTTAACTGGAACCGACCAGCGGTCTTCAGAGATAAAGTTACTGTCCAAATCATCTGACCAGCGGATACCGGATTCAACCCCGATAGCTGCCCGATTGCCGACTGCATATTCAGCACCGATTACGCCCGAAGCTGTTGGTGTCCAGCCACCGTCCACATAGTTTTGGACATAGAGGTTTGGATCAACGAGTGTATTTGATGATTGTGTCAGGGTAACATCTGATGTGTTCACAAAACCAGCCGTTGCGCCAACATATGGCCTAAATGCGCTTGGCGCGCCCATATACTGTCGAATACCACCTTCGAGACGAACCTGCTCCAGATCACCGAATTCTGCGTGAAGATCTTCGGTCAGGCCAGCGCCATCGCTAACTGTTCCAATATGAACGCTTTCACCTTCAGCTTTCAGGTAACCAACATTTGCTAATAACGTCGTACTTGGACTAATATCATAGGTGGCAGTTGCGTTCAGAGTTTTGGCTTGCGAGAAAGCATCATCATAACTGATCGGTGCCAGGTCAGAGACCACACCCGGTCCGCCATTAAACGGTTTAGATACTTCACCCGGGAAAATATCTCCTCCGAGGTCAAATTCCGTACCACCGCCAATTTCTAGGCCAAACGGCATAGCGCCGCCATATCCGTATCCATAACCACCATAACTATAGCCTCCGCCATAGTTATAGCCGCCACCTGTCTGGGCAGCGTAGTAAGCAGGGTAAGGCTGTGCTACATAAACCGGCGCACCTTGAACCGTACGAATAGTTCCGCCATCAGCAGTTGTCATTACTGATCCGGCACCGCCGAGAGCTGCACCGTAAGGCGCTGCGCTTCCGAGCATTGTCACGCCGTTAGCACCCATCCCGTATCCGCTTGTACCATAAGCACCACCGCCCATAACACCTGTTGCGCCTGTACCATAGAGGCCCGAACCTTGTAGGCCTGTTCCATACCCATTTACACCATATTGACCGCGAAGGCCCATGCCGCCTGCGCCAGCTCCAGTACCGTAAGCACCTGTACCAGCACCGTAAGTACCAGCTCCCATGCCGCCTGCGCCCATTCCGTATGCACCTGAACCGGCGCCATATGCACCTTGGCCATACATACCGCCTGGGCCTTGCATGCCATAACCACCTGCACCGCCATAAGAGACGCCATATCCCGCTCCAGGAGCACAACCGTTACCGGCCGAATACCCATAATTAGTATTCGCATAATTGGCGCTGCCCATATTCGGCATACATCCGTTGTAAACACCACTATTATTGTAGCCGTAGGAACCGCTATTGCTGCCCCCTGATCCTAGCCATGAACAACCGGACAATAATACGGCGGATAGTGCGCAAGCTGCTAAACGCATTTTGGACTCCTCTTCCCTTAGAAACCTTTATTATGTTTACTGTTAACCATAGGATGCTTAAGAAAAGGTTTTTAAAAAGAAAACAAAACCTTAAAGCTCCCTACTCTCTCAATTAAAAATTAAAACTGCCGCGCAGCGTTACCGGAACCGAAATATTATCATCGCCGGAAATACCATTTGCGTAGTCTCGAGCCTGTTCATATTTAAGCCCGGTTTCCAAAGCGAGGGCCGTACCTGGTGTTACTTGCCATTCCATCCCGCCGGTCAGAGCACCGTTGATCAACCAATCGTCCTCATACAATACATTGGCCGTACTCGGCGCGACTATATCGTAATAATCGTTTGCCCCTGATTCAAATGCACGTTGTAAAAACCTTTGGTTTTGATTTACCGTAAAAGATACTTCGTTGACTTTTGACACGCCAACAGCAGCTCCGACAAAAGGCGTAACTGTACGATATCCACGCTCTCGAGAGATCGGGTTGAAATAGTGACGCGCGCCAACTTCTAGATCAAACCGTCTTTGATCGTTAAAGTCGTAAGTAAAATTGGCAACATTTTCATTGGGAATAAATGTTGTGTTTTCGATAGGGTCACCTACGGGCAGCCCCGTTGTATCATCAAGAGCCTGAACACTTACTTCTCTTAACAATGTAGCTTGTACAGATGTACTGGCATCATCGACACCCTCTGCATGGGCATATCCGGCACTAGCAAACACTGTAAACTTAGGACTCGCGATGTATTCCATACCGACTTTCACAATCGATGGCGTATTATACACATCATCAAAGGAAAGTGTCGGTGACGTTACCTGCTCAACCGCGCTTGTATATCGAGTCGAGGTAATTTCTGTTGGAGTAGCTTCCGTGAATCCTTCATCATAAAGAGATGGAACGTAAACGGCTCCGGGTACTAACGCCCCCGCTTGAGTAAAATCTAACAGATTACCTGAAAAACTTTTCTCAGTTCCCAGTGAGAGACTACCGCGCAGTTTCGGCTTTCTGAGTTTTGGGCCAGAAGCCTTATGGGCAGCATAAGTTGCATCGCCCGCATGACTTCCATATCCGCCCGTAGTATAATTAGAATTGTACGTGCCGCCCTGCCCGTAGCCAGTTGAAAGCGTTACCTGCGCCGGGTCGCAGCCCTGCGGAACAGGCTGTACCGGAGAATATACCATACAGGGGTCATGCCGCATTTGCCCCATTTGCGAGCTCATATGCGCCGGATTGCCCGCAGCATATCCAGAATGGTGCGCATAGCCGGATTGACCTCTTTGAAAAGTATGATCAGGCTTAGTTGCTCCACCAAGCCAGGAACATCCAGACAATAAAATTGCCGATAGTGAACAGACTGCCAGCCGCATAATAACTCCATTTACAGGCGCAAATCGCGCTATGGTTAATGAAGTGATGACTGGTTTTGCTTAACAAGGCGTTTATATCGGCGAAAAACTGGATTTTTTTACAAAACCTCTTAACTGCAGGTTACAAAGTGGGTCTATATAAGATCCGTCACTGCTTCCGGCGGACGACCCAACACAGCCTTATTGCCTTTTACCACAATCGGGCGTTCGATCAGTTTCGGATTTTCAGCCATGGCCTGAATAAGCACCGTTTCATCAGTTACAGTCTTTAAGCCCAATTCTTTATAGGCGGCCTCACCTTTGCGCATCATATCGCGCGCTGTTGAAAAGCCAAGTTTCTTTAAAAGGTTTTTGATTTCATCAATCGATGGCGGTGCATTCAGATATAAAACAATTTCCGGCTCTACATTGGCATCTGTTAGAATCTGCAGGGCCTGCCGGGATTTAGAACAACGGGGATTATGATAGATACGCATAACAGATCCTTTTAATTGAGCTTGTGGGACATAAAGAAAAATACAAATGTGTAAAGCCTGACGCAGGATGCATTGTACTAAAACAATTAAGCCCGTAAGGAAGATTTACATAATAAAGAGAAACCATGTCTCAATCACTTGAAATTCAGATCGCCGCTTTGCTGGATAAGCACGGCCCCATAACGGGCCGTCAATTGTCCGAATACTTGCCAGACATCAAGCATATTGAGCTTTGGAAATCCTGTTATCAGTCTCCCTTGTTCCGGGTTATCAATTTCGCCCGCTATTATCTTCGCTATGATGTAACCCGAGAAGATTTGATCCGGCTTAGCCCATCAGTTCTGCGGGATTTCCTGTCTTTTACGTTAGTTTATATTGCCGGGCAGCGCAGTGATGCGGTTGACCGGGCCGCTATGCTCGCCAATAAACACCGCCTGATCAGCCTGAAAAAGCTAAAATTCGCGCGCAATACGCTTTTATCCCTATCGCCGGATATTCTGGAAACCCTCCACTATAAAGCCTGCTGTTTTATCGCCGGGGATATTGCTTACTTTCTGGCCCATGAGGAACCACGCATCCATAACGCTACCGGTTCAAAACTCTATGGTTCAGACATCGATATCATTGTCGTCCATGAAAATGATACGGACCCCGATCTGATCAAGCGCGCTGAACAAGAAGTGCTGGCCTATAAACATCGCTGTATTAAAGACCCCGTCATCGGGCAGGAAATCGACTTTCTATTCAAACCAGTGCAAAAAATGCTGAGCCAATATAGCTATGCTGACATCCATCAAAAGATTGCTTGCAAAATCCTCTATGAAAGTTTCTTTCTCTATGGCCGCCTTGATCTTTATGAAAAACTGACAACCGATCTCGAATTCTCAGGCACAGTCAAGAAGATCGAAAATGATTTCACGCAAGCCCTGGCGGGTCGCAAAGCAACCATCAAAAAAATCCTGGACCTGGAACCGGACGAACTGGACGCCATGGATAAAAACACGCAAAGTCTGTTCTATTTCTCTCAAGAACGCCTCGAGTTTCAATAACAACTACTATTTAAAGTAAATTCAAAGCGGCTATTTACCAGACAACATCGCAGCTAACTCATTGGCCTCTTCCTTGGTAAAGCCACCCTCTAAATAACCTTTTCCGCCTGTGATCGAAGCGTTAATGCGCGGCGCTGTAACGACCTCACCATTAAGCACAACAGCAAATCGTTTCCCAATATTCTCTGCGGTCAAATCCGCGAAGAGTTGAGTGCAAACTTGATCAAAAGTAAAATGCAGGATCACTCTACCATCTACTGGATGGAGCCCTGACTCTGCGCTGCTGATACAATCCTGCGTTATAGCACTTTCTGCCTCGACAATAAATCCTTCACCACTGCCTTCTTTTGCTGAAAAATAAAGTGTCCCCGTCGGCAATTGAGCTTTTTCGGCGGCCAATCTCATAGCTCTCGGATTATCTGACTGCGAGCTCACAAGATGAAAACTCAAACTGGATTGCTTGCCTACTTTGGTTGTGTCTAGCGCAGTATTGTTGCTTGCGCTGCACGCCCCTACCACGCACAAACTTGCTAAAATAGCTCTTTTTACCTGACCTGAAATCCCCATATCATATCTCCTTTATGCTAGTTATATCTGAGAATAGATGGTCATTAGTTCAAGAAACTTCGGTAAATTCCTATCCAAAACCGCAATCCTCATATAGCATTATTCCATGATTATCCGTCATGAAAATCCTGATAAAGAGTCAGGCGATATAGACGCTATCTTCGCGCTCACTAAAGCGGCTTTTGCGAACATGCCCTTTAGTGACGGGGCGGAACCCCATATTATTAATGCGCTGCGCAACCATGGGGATTTGACGCTTTCTTTGGTAGCTGAGGCAGACGGTATTATCATTGGACAGATCACTTTCTCTCCGGTGGAAATTAAAGGTATGAAAAACTGGTATGGACTAGGCCCGGTCTCTGTCGCCCCGGATTGGCAACGGGGCCAAAAGGAGCTGAATATCGGCAGCGCCCTCATCCGTGCTGGCCTGTCCCGCCTTAAAAATTTAGACGCCAATGGCTGCGTACTGATCGGCAATCCGGATTATTATAGCAGATTTGGATTTCGCTCCGGCGGCCTAACTTATGGCGACATACCGCAAGAATATGTGCAATGGTTAAGCTTTGGAGATCATACGCCGAAGGGTGAGGTTCGCTATGCGAAGGGGTTTGAGGTTTAAACTTACCCTCCGCTCACTTCGCACAGGCAAGAAACCTCTCCAGATGACCCGCTATAACAAACAACCACAAACGTTCGCGGGACAATTCCCACAAATTTTGCTAAAATTTCATATTTTAGCTTCACTTCTCAGATAAAATACACTAACTGACACTAAATTCACTCATCGTGGGATTTTTCCCACTAAAATCACCGCCTACGGTTTTTTCGGTATTTGAGGCCAAAATATGGATATTAAGGATCTGGTGACACGGGCAGAGCAACTCGCCGAAACGAGCGGACAATCGCTTTCGACCATATCACGGAAAATTTTAAACGACGGTAAAGGCCTAACCCGCCTCAAAGATGGCGGACAGGTGACGCTCAAGACTTATGAAAACGCCATGGGCGCCCTTAAAAAGCTCGAGGCCGAAGCCGATGTCAACGCCTCCCTGAACCTCACTCATCTTCAGCGCCTTGAAGCCGAAGCTATTCATATCATGCGCGAAGTGGCCGCTGAGTGCGAAAACCCGGTCATGTTATACTCCGTAGGCAAGGATAGCTCGGTCATGCTGCATTTGGCCGAAAAGGCGTTTTATCCATCCAGGCCGCCCTTCCCGCTGATGCATGTAGATACCATGTGGAAGTTTTCTGAAATGATTACTTTCCGCAATCGCCGAGCCAAAGAAGTCGGCATGGATTTGATCGTCCACATTAACCCGGAAGGTAAAGCCGATAATGTGGGGCCGTTCTCACATGGCTCTGCAGTTCACACAGACATTATGAAAACACAGGGCCTGAAACAGGCACTGGATAAACACCGTTTTGACGCAGCTTTTGGCGGCGCGCGCCGGGACGAAGAAAAATCCCGCGCCAAAGAACGCATCTTTTCATTTCGCAATGAAAACCATCGCTGGGACGCTAAAAATCAGCGCCCCGAACTTTGGAATATTTACAACACACGGGTTCAAAAGGGTCAAAGCATGCGAGTCTTCCCTCTGTCCAATTGGACTGAGCTCGATATTTGGCAATATATTTATAAGGAAAAGATCCAAATCCCATCCCTATATCTATCCAAAAAGCGCCCGGTTGTTGAGCGCGATGGTGTGCTGATCCTGGTCGATGATGACCGACTGCCCCTGAACCCCGGCGAGACGCCAATGGAAAAAATGGTGCGCTTTAGAACGCTGGGCTGTTACCCTCTGACCGGCGCTGTTGAGAGCGAGGCTACTACCCTGCCAGAAGTTATTCAGGAAATGCTTTTAACCACTACGTCCGAGCGTCAGGGCCGAGTGATCGACTCGGATGCCGGCGCGTCAATGGAGCAGAAAAAAGCAGAGGGGTATTTCTAATGAGTCATCTCGATTCACTTATTGCAGAAGACATCATTGCCTATCTGGACGCGCAAGAGAATAAGAGCTTTTTACGCTTTATTACTTGCGGTTCTGTTGATGACGGAAAGTCCACCCTCATTGGACGGCTATTATATGATTCAAAGCTGATCTATGAAGACCAGCTCGCCGCTATAGAAAAAGACAGTAAAAAATCTGGAACCCAGGGTGATAAAGTCGACCTCGCCTTGTTGGTTGACGGCCTTGCCGCCGAGCGCGAACAGGGTATCACCATTGATGTCGCCTACCGTTTTTTCTCTACCGATAAACGCAAGTTCATCGTCGCCGATACGCCCGGACATGAACAATACACCCGCAATATGGCCACTGGCGCCTCAACTGCGGACGCGGCAATCCTGCTCATTGATTGTCGTCACGGCGTACAGGTCCAGACACGTCGCCACGCCTTTATAGCCTCGCTTCTTGGTATCAAACATGTGGTCTGCGCCATTAATAAAATGGATCTGGTCGACTTTGACCAAAAGGTCTTTAACGACATTGAATATGACTTTCGTGATTTTGCTAAAGATCTCGGCTTTAACGATATTACCTGTATCCCCATGTCAGCCCTCGATGGTGATAACGTCACGCGGGCATCAGAACGCGCCAATTGGTATCGCGGTCCGCATCTTTTAAAGTATCTCGAAGATGTAGATGTCGATAGTGCTGACCTGGAACGGCCATTTCGCCTACCCGTTCAGTGGGTAAACCGGCCTAATCTCGACTTTCGGGGTTTTTCAGGCACTATTGCCTCCGGCATCATTAATGTGGGCGATGAAGTCATGGTCGTGCCATCTGGCAAACGCTCCAAAGTAAAATCCATTGTCACTTATGACGGGGAGCTTGATCGGGCCCGCGAAGATATGGCGATCACCCTGACCCTCAAAGACGAAATTGATATTTCTCGCGGCGACATCATCTGCCGAACGGACAGTCCCTGTGAGCAGGCTGATCAGTTTCAGGCGCATATCTTGTGGATGACGGAAAAAGAACTGTTTCCGGGACGGCAATATCTGATCAAAACGGCCAATAAAACCGTGCCTGCCAGTATTACCAATATTAAATATCGTGTGGACGTCAACGATCTATCCGAGACCGCGGTTAAGACATTGGGTTTGAACGAAATTGGCGTTTGCACCATTAATACCGGCGCGCCCATTGCCTTTGATCCCTATCAAGACAATCGCAAGACGGGCAATTTCATTATAATCGATCGGGCAAGCAATGAAACCGTTGGCGTCGGCATGCTGGATTTTGCTCTGCGCCGGGCCAAAAACGTACATTGGCAAGATCTGGACGTTTCTAAACAGATTCGGGCCGCGCAAAAGAACCAAAAACCGGTCATGCTCTGGTTCACCGGTCTGTCAGGCAGTGGAAAATCCACCATAGCCAATCTGGTGGAAAAGCGCCTGCTCGATTTGGGCCGTCACACCTATACGCTGGACGGCGATAATGTTCGCCACGGGCTGAATAACGATCTTGGCTTTACCAAAGCTGACCGGATTGAAAATATTCGCCGCATTGCCGAAGTCGGCAAGTTAATGGTGGATGCTGGCCTGATTACTCTGACCTCTTTCATTTCCCCTTATAGTGCAGAACGCCTTATGGCGCGTGAACTGCAAGATGATGGTGAGTTTATCGAGATATATGTGAACACACCGCTCGAAGTGGCCGAGCAGCGCGACGTCAAAGGCCTTTATGCCAAAGCCCGCGCGGGACTGATCAAAAATTTCACCGGCATTGACTCTGAGTATCAAGAACCCGAAAATCCGGAAATTACGATCAATACAGTCCATATGAGCGCCGATGAAGCCGCCGAGCAAATCGTCGCCTATCTGACTGAGAACGGCTATCTGGAAGGCACTTCATAGTGGCAAGTTTCGACGTATTTAATGGCGATGCGGATGGCATTATCTCTTTGGTGCAAATGCGCCGGGCAGACCCACGGCCTGATGCCCAGTTAATCACTGGCCGCAAGCGAGATATTAATCTGCTGAACCGGGTCAATGCCGGGGCCGGAGATCATGTCACTGTGCTGGATATTTCCATGCGCTCAAACATTGATGACCTGAACCGTATCCTTAGAAACGGCGCGTCCGTATTTTACGCCGATCATCACAATGCCGGTGATATGCCCCGGCACCCTAATCTTCACGCTGCCATTGATACGTCGCCCGAAATCTGTACAGCCCTGATTATCGATAGTTGTCTTGAGGGCGCTTATCGCGCCTGGGCCGTAACAGCTGCCTTTGGTGATAATTTTCCTAAAATTGCAACCGCCAATGCCACCGGACTTGATCTGCCGCTGGAACAGCTGGAACGTCTCGGCATGCTCGTCAATTATAATGGATATGGCACTGACATATCGGATCTGCATTTTCACCCAGCGGATCTTTACCGGGCCCTTGCTCACTATGATACCCCCATAGATTTTCTTGGGGGCTCGCCTACAGTTTATGACAAGTTAAATAATGGTTACGAAGCTGATCTGCATGCAGCCAAGACGGCGAAAGTTTTGGATGAAAGCCCCACAGGTCTTATTCTGGAACTCCCTGACGCTGCCAGCTCACGGCGCATTTCCGGCGTTTATGGCAACAAGCTCGCGCAGGAAAACCCGAACCGGGCGCACGCCATTCTCACTCGCACCGGAGATAATTACCTGGTTTCCGTCCGCGCCCCCCTCACTAACCGAACCGGCGCCGATACGCTTTGCCTGCAATTTGAAACGGGAGGAGGGCGTGCCGCAGCCGCCGGCATAAATGCCTTGCCTGAGCGTGATGTGGATCGCTTCATCGATGCCTTTATTGAGGCGTTTTAATATTCAAATAAAAAGCCGCCCTGAAAGATCAGAACGGCCTTAATTTGATTTTGTAGGTCGGCCTAGCGGCGCGGCTTACGTTTTTTCGATGGAATAAGTCCTTCGATCTGAGCGCGCTTACGCGCTAACTTACGGGCACGACGAATAGCTTCTGCTTTTTCCCGAACACGCTTTTCAGATGGTTTTTCATAATGCTTACGCGCTTTCATTTCGCGCAATACGCCTTCGTTTTGAAGTTTCTTCTTCAAAGCTCGAAGAGCCTGGTCAACATTATTTTGACGGACGTAGATCTCGATCATGTAAATCAACTACTTTCTAATTTGGATTAATAAATAAAGGCCCACAAGGGCCTCATTTATGGAGCGGCTTGTAGGGGTCCAATCCGTAAAGGGCAAGGGAAAAGCAGGCAAAAACCTACATTTTCATCGGTTTTAGAGGTTATTTCGCCCGAATTAACCTATTTCGGCGTCACAAACTTTCATATAAAGCTTCGATAATACGCAAAGGCCTCGGATCACCCATAAGCGAGTTATCCTGCCGAGTCATGGCATAGCAAAAAGTAAGGCCCGCATCAGGATCAGCAAACACGCAGGAGCCGCCCCAACCGCTATGACCTATAGTATTTGGATTGGGGCCATAGAAAAAATTCGGATAATTGAGCATGACTCCAGCGGCGATATTCAGTTCAAACGGTAAAACTTGATCTTGACCCGATATGCGTAGAGCGCGCAATTTTTCTGTCATGTCTTCAGCCAAAAAAACCGAACCCTCAATCGTACCGTCAATGAAAACCTGCATGAGCCGGGCCATAGCCTCAGCAGTTGCCTGACAATTGGACCCCGCCATTTGCGCGCTGCGCCACTGACTAACACCAGTTGCCCCTGGCGAAGACCATTTCTCTAAAAAAGCCGCGCGTGTTGCAGGTGTGATCTCTCCGAAATGAGCCATGCGACGAGGCTTATGCATATGAGTACAGCGGTAATGCTCGCTCTCGGGTAAACCCAGCCAAACGTCCAGACTATGTGGACCGCATATATCCTGCCGCAGGATATCACCTAGATGGCGGCCATATTCATCCGCCCGGCGGGCAATCTCACCAGCCAAAAAACCATAAGTCACTGGCGAATAACCGCTTGAGCTTCCCGGTTCAAAAATAGGTTTTTGCGCTGCAAGTTCTCCGCATGTTTTATCCCAATCATACCAGGATTCTGCAGACCAATCCGGGCTGGTTATTCCCGATAAGCCGTGCTGATGTGACATGACCTGCCCTACAGTCAGATCCTCTTTACCTTCGGCAGCAAATTCCGGCCAGATAGAAGCAACCAATTGATCATATCCCAGCTTATCCTGATCCGCCAGATAGGCAATCACTATTGCAGCCGCAGCTTTACCCGATGAATATATAGAAAAAAGGTGATCATCACCTATTGGTACTGTTTCCTCTCTATTCGCCCAACCGCCTTTAAGATCAAGGATGACATCACCATCTTGAATGGCATAGACACTTGCACCATTCTCAAGTCCATCTGCGAAGTTTGCCTTAAACGCGTCCACGACATCGGACAGACGACCATCAGCTTTGATAGAAAAAGGTGGATCGATCATTTCATCTCCTTAAGCGCCTAAGAAAAACTGAGCTCGCGACAACTCTGATTAAACAGATTAATCTGCCTCGTTAGCAATTTTTAGTAAAAACTCACCATAACCACTGTTCTTAAGAGGCTTGGCTAAAGCTTTAATGTCACATGAAGAGATCCACCCTTGTTTAAATGCAATAACCTCTGGACAACATATACGACGCCCCTGTCGTTCTTGCATAACGCTTACAAACTGGGCTGCTTGCAACAAAGAGCGATGTGTCCCCGTATCCAACCAAGAAGTACCAGAGCCCAAAAGCGCGCAGGTCAGTTCTCCGCGTTCAAGATAAATTTGATTCAGGGTTGTTATCTCCAACTCACCTCGGCCAGAAGGTTTGATGGTTTTAGCATATGCAGGCGCTTTTCCATCATACAGATAAAGCCCTGTGACAGCATATTTTGACTTTGGATTATCAGGCTTTTCTTCGATGGAAATTACCTTACCATCATTATCAAACTCAACCACGCCATAGGCCTCCGGTTTATTAACATGATAACCGAATATAGTCGCGCCCAAATTTGATCCACGCACCGCCTCCAAAGTTGCTTCAAATTCAGATCCGAAGAATAGGTTGTCACCTAATATCAAAGCACAAGGAGCACCGTTTAAGAAATCTTCGGCTAGGATAAGCGCTTGTGCTATACCGTCCGGGCTAGGTTGAATTGTCCACTCGATATTAATCCCCAGCTTAAGTCCATCCCCGAGCAAATGCTGAAAGGCAGCTTGATCCTGCTCGGTAGTAATGATCAATATATCCTGAATACCCGCACTCATGAGCACTGAAAGCGGGTAATAAATCATCGGCTTATCATAAACCGGCATAAGTTGTTTTGATACAGAAACCGTGCTGGGGTATAAGCGCGTCCCGTTACCACCAGCTAAAATTATGCCTTTGCGCTTCATGAATATATCCTAGACCCCAGTTTACCTACTCTGTTAAATTGGTTATCGGGATTGGCAAGACTTCTTTTCATATATGTCTGTTACAAATTTAAGATGGTAGATAACCTTCATGAAATTCACAGAATTGAATTTAGCCGGATTATGGCTTATCAAGCCGACAAGCATTAATGACAGCCGCGGTTTCTTCAGCGAGCTCTTTCGGTATGACAAATTTGAAAAAACTACAGGCGTACAAGCAAACTTTGTCCAAGATAATTTTTCATATTCAAAGCAAAAGGGAACCATCAGGGGTCTTCATTATCAAGCACCACCTCTAGCCCAAGGCAAATTGGTGAGATGCACGCGCGGAGAAATTATCGATATTGCCGTAGACGTACGCCCTTCGTCTAAAACTTACGGGCAGCATGTAGCTATTAAACTATCAGCGAATAATGGCCTTCAACTTTGGCTGCCTCAAGGGTTTTTACACGGCTTTGCAACACTAACAGACAACTGTGAGGTTGCGTATAAGGTCGACAATTACTACTCTTCAGAATTAGATGGCAATATAAGATGGAACGACCCTGAACTCGCTATTGATTGGGGCATAAGAACGGAAACGGCTATTATATCTAACAAAGACAAAAATGCGCCACTATTGGCGGATTGGCAAAATCCATTCTTGCCCATGGATAATACATGAAAATTCTCGTCACGGGCGGCGCAGGCTTTATAGGATCGGCAGTAATACGTATGGCCATTAGCCAGGGCCACGAAGTTATCAATCTTGATAAGTTAACATATGCGGCAAACCTCGAAAATCTAGCCATGCTGGCTAGTTCTCCAAAATACGCATTTGAACACGTCGATATTAACAATGCCGATGCCGTCAACACAGTGTTTGAAAAGCACAAACCTGATGCAATCATGCATTTGGCCGCTGAGAGCCATGTGGACCGTTCCATTGACGGCCCCGACGCCTTTATTCAAACCAATGTGATCGGGACATTTAATCTTTTACAGGCGGCCCGAAAGCATTGGGACAATCTTGGCAGTGCAGACAAAGAGAACTTTAGATTCCACCATGTTTCTACTGATGAGGTTTATGGTGATCTACATGTGGGAGACCCAGCCTTTGAAGAAACTACCCCATATGATCCCAGCTCTCCATATTCGGCATCTAAGGCCGCCTCTGACCATTTGGTACGCGCCTGGAACCGTACATATGGCCTGCCGGTCGTCCTGACAAATTGCTCCAATAATTACGGCCCTTATCAATTTCCTGAGAAACTGATTCCAGTTGTCATTCTCAAAGCACTGCACGAGCAGGATATTCCGGTTTACGGTACTGGTGAAAACATTCGTGACTGGCTCTATGTGGACGACCATGCCGACGCGCTTTTGACTGTTCTCCAGAAAGGGCGCATAGGCGAAACTTATAATATCGGCGGCAATAATGAACGTACTAATCTGGAGCTGGTGAAAACCATTTGCGCTCTGATTGATGAGCGCAAATTGCATAATACGCCCTGCGAGAGCCTGATTACCTACGTCACTGATCGACCCGGTCACGATTACCGCTATGCTATCAATGCCACTAAAATCGAAACTGAACTAGGATGGAAACCCGCTATCTCCTGGAATGAAGGCTGTGAGAAAACCATTGATTGGTATCTTGAAAACCGGGACTGGTGGGCACCATTGATGAAGAAGAAGATTTTCGGCGAACGTCTCGGCACTCAGGCCTGATATGAAAACGGTTCTGGTTATCGGTAAAACCGGGCAATTAGCTCGCGCACTAATCTCCAGAGCTGGTGATCACGGCGTAAAAATATCTGCATTCGGCCGTAGCGATTGCGATTTGTCAACATCGGCTAAATTAGTTGAAAATTTCGCCAAGTCGCTTCCGATCTGTGATGGTATTATAATTGCGGCCGCTTATACGGCCGTCGATGCAGCCGAAGATGATATCGATACATCTCAGCGCGTAAACGCAGATGCCCCAAAGATATTCGCTCATGAATGCGCCGAGCGCGGCATTCCATTAGTGCATATTTCAACTGATTATGTGTTTCCAGGTGATGGAAAAACGCCGTTAAAACCATCAAACTCGACCGATCCGATAAATGCATATGGCGCCAGTAAGCTCGCCGGCGAAAAAGCTATAGAGGATATCCAAATACGCGCCGCTATTTTACGGACATCATGGGTATTTGACGGACACGGAAAAAATTTCATGACGACCATGCTTAGTCTTGCACAGACTCGTGACAAGCTGAATGTGGTTGCAGATCAAATCGGGCGACCAACCTATGCAGGTCACCTTGCAGATGCCTGTCTTATAACCATGAAAAAATTCATAAAGGAACCAAGCTTTCAAGGCGGCACTTATCATATTAGCGGATCAGGGCCGGAGATAAGCTGGGCCGACTTTGCCAATGCAATTTTCGCTAAAGCAGTAAACAATCTTCCCCACACTATGCATGTAACCCCTATCCCCTCCATTGAATATCCAACACCAGCAAAGCGGCCATCATATTCCGTCATGGATATAACATTATTTGAAACGACATTTGGGTATAAAACCCCAGATTGGCAAAGCGGCTTGGATGAAGCATTGGCAGAATGGGAAGCGACAAATTTCTAAATTGACTTTAATTAGCTTTTTTGCTAATTAGCATTTATGCAAAATAAAGTTTTCAAAGCTTTAGCCCACCCTGACCGCCGCAAAGTTTTAAACTTGCTGAAAAGCGGCCCTAAACTCGCCGGCGATCTAGCCGCCGAGTTTCAATCAAGTTGGCCTACGATGAGTCGGCACCTATCCCTCTTAAAAGACGCGGACCTGATCACAGCCGAACGCCAGGGCACTCAGATTCTCTATAAGATCAATACTAGCGTGGTCGAAGATACGGCCAGCAGGCTTCTGACACTTATTGGCATGAATAATAATGATAACGATGAAAATGAAGGCCCGAAATATGAGGAGGCAGCAGAATGATTAAGACCGGACTGATGGCAACAGGCATATCTCTCATAATTACGTGCGGCATAGCTTACTGGGCCATGAATGCCATGCCGACAAGCGGGGAAATCCCTGTGCATTGGAATTTCAAAGGTGAAGCTGATGGATTCGCCTCACCTGAGGAAGCCCGGAAAATTGTCTGGCTCTTACCAGCAATATCCGCGGGCATTAGCCTGTTATTTGCAGTCGGCTCAAAAATTGACCCCAGAAATAAAAACATACGTAAATCCAGCAGAGCCTATCTGGCAGGATGGATCAGCCTGCTTGTTATTATGACCCTCATTACGGGCCTAGTAGCCTACTCTATGGTCAATGGGGCGAGTATGCCAGCTGACATGATGTCAAATACCATACCCAGCTTAATTGTTGGAAGCTTATCTTTACTGTTTATTGTCTTAGGGAACTATCTACCGAAAACACGGTCCAACTGGTTTTTTGGCATACGCACACCGTGGACCTTATCCAGCGAAGAAGCCTGGGAAAGAACCAACAGAATTGCAGGCCGCCTTTTCCTTTTGCTCGGCGCAGCCGGATTGCTGAGCGTATTCTTCCTGCCACCTGAATGGCAATATGGCATCATTGTTGGCGGCAGCTTATTTATCGCAGGTTTCTCACTCCTCTATTCTTTTCTGGTCTGGCGAAAAGCATCTGATCAGCAAACAACACCCGACTACGTCGAATAAAATGAGTTTCCTTATGTTAAAAAATACATCGCTGCTGACACTAACAGGTCTCGCACTTGCCTCCTGCGGTAATTCTGAAAAACCACTAGAGACCGAAACAACCAAAACTGGGATACCGGCCGCCATTACCGAGTTTAAATCGTCTGAGATCATGTCAGGTAAACTTTCTGGCACTTTTATTGATGCCGGAGAAAACTCGCCTGTTATATTAATAGTCCCAGGCTCTGGGCCAACCAGTAAAGACGGGGCTGCTGGCGGCATGCAATCTAACGCCTATAAGTTTCTGGCGGAAGATTTGGCTTTGGCAGGAATTTCAAGCGCGCGAGTCGACAAACGTGGTATGTTTTCAAGTGCGGCTGCTGGCGATCCTAATGATGTGACGATTGCCGTATATGCTGAAGATTACCGCTCCTGGGCCAAAACACTTCAAGACAAAACCGGTCAGGATTGTGTCTACCTATTGGGGCACTCGGAAGGCGGCCTTATGGTGACGGCGGCGGCACAAGACCAGGAAAATATTTGCGGTGTTATTTTAATTGCCGCACCAGGCAGGAGGCCTAGTGATGTGATCCGAGAACAACTCAATGCCAATCCAGCGAACGCGCCTATATTAAGCGATGCAGAAACAGCCTTAAACGCTCTTGAAAACGGCCAAACCATAGAAGTGTCAAAATTTCACCCCGCTCTTCAAGGCCTCTTTAACCCAGCCGTTCAAGAGTATCTCATATCCTTGTTTAGCGTCGATCCTGCAGACTTACTTGCGGCGTTAGATATTCCCAAATTGATTATACAAGGCGATAATGACATCCAAGTCTCTGTGGCCGATGCCGAACGATTAGCTAACAAATCAGGCGGCAAACTCATTATCTTAAAAGACATCAATCATGTTCTAAAGAGCGCTCCGCGGGATAGAATGGGCAATATCGGCACTTATAATTCACCGAACACACCTATTGATCCGGCAGTTGCGCAGGCTATTGCGAGCTTTATATCAAACTAATCCTCCAGAAGGCCAAACTGGTTCGGCTATGTCACCATTTGGCGTTTTCAGGCTATAGATTTTAGGCCTGATAAAACCCTCGAACTGCCGCACATATTATATCCTGATCAGTCTGGGAAAGATAAGCATGCATAGGTAAGGCTGCGGCAAAGAGTTTCACGCGATTGGTCTCTTGCAAACCTGACGAGACGACTGGAAAGTCTGTATAAGCCGTTTGCTCGTGTACCGGCCTTGGGTAATAGGCCGCAACCGGCAGATTCTGCCCCCTCATATAAGCTAAAAATGCATCACGATCATCAACTTCAATAGCATATTGCGCCCAGGTCGATGTGCATCCATCTTTAACGTATGGAACAGCCTTAATAACACCTGACAGCTGCTGAGCATAACGATCTGCAACATGGTTTCGCTCAGTAATTTCATCTTTAAAGATTTTCAATTTTTCCAGCAAGACAGCGGCCTGCACAGTATCAAGCCGAGAGTTACAGCCAATTTTATCATGATCAAAGGCTTCGGCTCCGCGCCCATGAAAAGCCAAAGAGCGTAACTTTGCGACCAGCCCATCGTCTTTTAGTAAAATTGCGCCTCCGTCTCCGTAGCATCCTAATGGCTTGGCGGGGAAGAAACTGGTCGTTGCGATATCCGCGTATTCCGCCGTGCTTTTCCCGTTTATACGGCTACCAATTGATTGGGCATTGTCCGAGATCAGGCTGAGATCATAGCTATCGCTTACGGCGCTGAGAGCTTCGTAATCTGCCGGATGCCCAAATAGATCCACAGCAATGACGGCTTTGGGCTTTAAATCACCTTTAAGGACATCCTTGATTGCAACTGTCAGAGAGCGCGAGCACATTCCGTATGTCTCAGGCACTATATCCACAAAAACAGGGGTAGCCCCGACGAGCACGATCGCCTCAGCGGTTGCCGTATAGGTATATGATGGACAGAATACGGCGTCACCGGACCCGATACCCAAAGCTTTTAATGATAAAACAATAGCATCCGTACCATTAGCACAGGCCACAACCGCCTTGGCGTTTTCAAAAGCTTTCAAAGCCTGTTCAAACTCGGTAACTTCAGGGCCTAAAATAAATTGGCCATGGTCCAAAACACGCGCAATAGCCGCGTCGATTTCACCGCTGATACGAGCCCGCTGACTTTGCAAATCAATAAATGGTATGGAAGGCATGCTGTTATTTTCCGTTTTGCAAATCCGTTATCAGAACTGTTACTAGATCACCAGATATCAATAGCAGCCTGGAACACTTGCTAACACGAATTGATAGCAGCGCCGATAAACACATATTTAGGCTTGATTCTTGCAAAATTGCGCTTATTTTTCCCGCGCTTGGACGTCCGGCACGGTAAAGCCGCACGAGATAAAAGGAATTATCATGCAAAAAGTCCCGATGACCGTTCAAGGCCATGCGGCTCTGGAAGCGGAACTGAAGCAATTAAAGTCTGTTGAACGGCCTGAAATCATTCAGGCAATCTCTGTCGCCCGTGAACATGGCGACTTATCAGAGAATGCTGAATACCATGCGGCCAAAGAAAAACAGGGATTTATCGAAGGCCGAATTCAGGAACTCGAAAGCAAGCTCGCTCTGGCACAAGTCATCGATGTAACCAAGATGGATGGCGATTCTGTTAAATTCGGCGCAACCGTAACAATCGTCAATGAAGATACTGATGAAGAGAGCACTTACCAGATTGTCGGCGAAGATGAGGCTGATGTGAAAGATGGTAAAATTTCCGTCACGTCACCAATCGCGCGCGCCATGATCACCAAAGAAGTCGGTGACGTTTTCGAAGTGATCGCGCCTGGCGGCTCCAAAGGCTATGAAATTTTGAAAGTAGAGTTCAAGTAGAACGTGCCTGGTAAGTAATCATGTCTGAGCCGCGAACATGTTGGGTTATATCTGACGGGCGGCGCGGCATTGAAAATCAGGCGTTAGGACTGGCTGAGGCTATGGCCTCCAGCCGCAGGCTGAATATAGAAACAAACATCATTAAAACCAGTTGGCTATTCAGTAAACTGCCAGCCTGGACACAATACAGCCTTAGGAAAAAACCGTCGGGATATTTTTTAGCAGATGATTATCCAGACATTGCAATAGGATGCGGACGTCAGGCCATCGCTCCCTTACTGGCGCTTAAGAACGCTCGAAGAAAGCATATCTTCACGGCCTATGTCCAAAACCCCCGATTGGCGACAAGCTATTTTGATGTTGTCATTGCCCCGCTACATGACGATCTAAGCGGCCCTAATGTCATTTCAATGATCGGGTCACCCAACAGGATCACACCTGAACGTCTTGCCGCCGATAAAGACCTCATTCAAAAACCCGTAGCAAAAACCGCTGCCTGGCTTATTGGCGGACCATCAGGCACCCACAGTCTCTCCAGAGAAACCCACAGTCAACATAAAGAAATCTTGTCTGACTTGCTCAATAAAGGCTGGCATGTCTTTATCACTACATCACGGCGAACACCGATTGATGTTATTCAGGACTATCAAGCCTTTTCGGCCAGATCCGACAATATCACACTTTATACCGGCGAAGGTGAAAATCCATATTTTGCGTTTCTATACCACGCTGATGCAATCTTTGTGACCGAAGAGAGTACAAATATGCTCGTTGAAGCCTGCGCTACAGGTAAACCATTATTCAGGCTTCCCATGGCTGGCAAGCCGCGCAAGTTCGACAAATTATATGACGCATTAGCCGAGCGGTGCCATGTCACACGATATGACAATAATACGCCCCTGAAATCCTACGAACCACTCAATGAAACCGCACGTATCGCTGAAAAACTCTGGACAGAATTTGATAATCACATAGCGGGCCTTGCTTAGGTCTTGGACGATCCCTATTTTCAGATCTCATATTAATGAGAGAATCATGCCAAAAAATTCCCAAGATACAATTCATCACAAAGTCTTCATCATTGGTTCGGGCCCAGCTGGATACACCGCCGCAGTCTACGCGGCTCGTGCCATGCTGGAACCGGGTATGGTCGCTGGCCTGCAGCCTGGCGGTCAGCTTACGATCACCACTGAAGTTGAAAACTACCCCGGTTTTCCAGAAATCATGGGCCCGGAATTGATGGATAAGTTTAAAGAACACGCGCTCAAATTCGGAACGTCATTTTACGAAGACGTTATTGTTGACGTGGATTTCTCAAAGCGGCCCTTCGTAATGACAGGCGATAGCGGCAAAACTTATACTTCTGATGCTGTGGTCATTGCGACAGGCGCTCAAGCTAAGTGGCTGGGTCTCGAAAGTGAAGAAAAGTTCAAAGGCTTTGGCGTCTCAGCATGCGCAACCTGTGATGGGTTTTTCTATCGCGGCAAAGAAGTCGTGGTCGTTGGCGGCGGTAACACAGCCGTCGAGGAAGCCCTGTTTCTAACGAAATTCGCCTCGAAGGTCATATTAGTCCATCGTCGCGATGAGCTGCGGTCAGAAAAAATTCTGCAAAAGCGCCTGTTTGAAAACGAAAAAGTTGAAATTCTTTGGGATACAACACTTGACGAAATTCTGGGCGATGAGAACCCCTTAGGCGTTACGGGTGTACGTCTCAAAAACGTAAAATCTGGCGAGACTTTTGAGCGGACTGTACACGGTGTATTTATCGCAATTGGTCATAAACCGGCAACAGAAGTCTTTAAAGGCCACGTGAAAATGAATGAAGGCGGCTATATCGAAACAGCTCCTGACAGTACGGCAACCAATATTCCAGGCGTATTTGCTGCCGGAGACGTATCTGACGAAATATACAGACAGGCTGTCACAGCAGCCGGCCTCGGCTGTATGGGAGCTCTGGAAGCCGAAAAATACCTGGCTGAACACGGTGTTGACACAGCCATTAGTTCGGCGGCTTAGTGGACACGCTGGATTGGGATAAGCTTAAAACATTTCACGCGGCTGCGGAAACAGGTTCACTGACCGCGGCGGCAGAGAAGCTTCATATTTCCCAATCCGCCGTTAGTCGCCAAATTGCAGCTCTCGAAGACAGGCTCAACACTCCTTTATTTCATCGCCACGCCCGCGGCCTGACGCTTACGGAACAAGGGCATATTCTCAATCAAACAGCCCGTGACATGGCGCATAAAATTGCGCTGGCACAGTCCCGTGTTCTGGATAGCCGTGGCAAACCCCAAGGGATATTACGGGTATCAACGCCGATTTCTTTAGGCTCCAACTGGCTAATGTCCGTCTTGCCTGAATTTGTAGCGACATACCCAGACATCGATTTACAGCTTATTTTAGAAGATGAAGAACATGATTTGTCAGCTATGGATGTTGACTGTGCTTTACGCCCATGGCCCAGCACACAAGGGGATGCGATTGAACGCAAAATCGGACGAATTTCACAGAGCCTTTATGCCTCTGAAAGCTATCTCGCCAAATATGGCGCGCCAACTTCTGTGAATGACCTTGATAATCATCATATTGTCGCTTTTGGATCCCTGACGCCTACGCGGCTTCACAGCGCAAACTGGGTATTAAAAGCGGGACGCGATGACGACAACCCGAGGCAGCCAATATTATGCGTCAATAACCTTCATGGAATCATGCGAGCCGCCGAAGCAGGCATTGGGATCGTCGGCATTCCTGATTATATGGTTTCGATGTCGCGGAACCTGGTCCGCGTTCTTCCGCAGCTTCGGGCAGAAGCGTTTGATGTCTATTTTGTTTACCCAAGCGAACTTCGCGGATCCGTTAAAGCCAAGGTTTTTCGCGAATTTCTTGTTGGCGTGACCAAAAACTGGGAAAATTGACAAAGCACAGCGCCCTGCTATGCACATTTGCATAGATGACTTGCATTTCTATGCCTTCTGTCATCCCAAATAATCCCTAAATAGAGTTCAACACAGGACGGTGTCCTCCCCTTTTTACCGTTAGTGTTTAACCGCGTACTATTCCTCCCCGAATGTATTGCGAAGACTTTATACCGGGCCGACACTGTTCGCGCCCGGTTTTTTCTTTTCGTTAACTACAAGTGATTAAGTTCCACGTCGACATGGATCAGACTAAGGCGCTTCAATGACAAGAGAAAACTTAGCCCAGGCTATTCACCGCGGAATAGAGCCTGAAACTGCACTCGAGAAACTGATCATGTTGGACCAGGCATTCCAGTGGAGTATCAGCATATTAGATGAAAATCTGATCTATCAATATATCAGCGCTTCAACATATGAAGCCCTGGGTCTTAACCATGACGATATAAAGCCGGGTGATCCCTTATCAAAAATGCATGAACTTCTGAGAGCTAACGGTCTTCTGAACGATGACATTATGGCGAAAAACGAACTTAGTGCAGAGGCACAAGAAAAAAGGGGCCCAACATCCCGATTCACGAAAGTTATGAAATTTGCGGATGGCCGAACCATGAAACTGGTTCGAACCAGACTCTCAAATGGATATACTGTATCTGTCTCCGGGGACATTTCTGAACTGGTTGAAAAAGAAAAACTTTTAGAAAATTCACTCCGACTTGGTCAAGCCGGATACATTGAACATAACCTTGCGACAGGAGATGTCATCCTTAGTGAAACCATGCGTCGACATTTTAGCGCACAAGATTACTCAAAAGTACAAGAAGAGGGTTTGAAAGGCCTTGTCGCCCTTACCCATCCTGATGATCGCAAAACACTCATTGATGCGCTGAAAACAGCATTGAAGTCGGGACATCTTTTTACTTATGAATGCCGCACAAAAACTCGGCGAAATGAATGGCGCTGGAGTTTAGCGAATGGAGAAATTGTTAGAAACCCCAAGGGCACACCCATAAAAGTAAAAATCTTTGTTCGAGATACAACCGACAAGATCAAGCGCGCACAAGAAATAGAACACGCGAAAGATCAAGCCCTGGCAGCCTCTCAAGCAAAATCTGAATTTTTAGCCAATATGAGTCATGAAATCCGGACACCTATGAATGGTATCCTTGGCATGGCAGAACTTCTTACCAATTCTAATATTAATGACCAAAACAAAGAACATGTGGATGTCATCTATAAATCTGCCAATGCGCTTCTAACCATTATTAATGATGTCCTCGACTTTTCTAAAATTGAAGCGGGCGCACTCGAGTTGGATCCGATTGCGTTCAATATGCGAGAAATGATCAACGATGTCGCATCTTTGATGACACAACCAGCACAAGCCAAAGAATTAGAATTAATCGTCAATTATGACACACAAGCGCAAAGTCATTTTATCGGCGATGAGGGCCGATTAAGACAAGTTGTTACCAACTTGATCAACAATGCCATCAAGTTTACCAAAGAAGGTCATATAGTCGTTGACATCACGGTGACAGGTGGACGCGAAGCTGCAAATATCATCAACATTTCAGTTAAAGATACTGGTATTGGTATAGAACCTGATAAAATCGACACAATTTTTGAAAACTTCACACAAGCTGATAGCAGCACAACCCGCCTATATGGCGGTACAGGGCTTGGCCTCTCAATTTCCAGAAAAATTGTAGAAATGATGAATGGCAGAATTGACGTTGAATCTACATTTGGTGAAGGATCAGAGTTCAGAGTTACCATACCTTTGCCTGTAGACAAAAACGCTTCCCCTGAAGCTTATGACACAACAGTCCTTAAGGATAAGCGCGTGCTCATTGTTGATGACATTGACGTCAATTGTAATGTCCTAAGCAGCCGCCTGCGAAATTGGGATATGAAAACCATTGCTGTTTATGACGCTATCGACGCACTTACTATAATAAAGTCAGATCAGACTCAAAATCAGGAATTCGACCTCATCATTTCTGATTATCTCATGCCAGGCATGAACGGTCTTGAATTTGCCAAAGTTTTGCAGCGTAAATCTTCAATAACAGATATTCCGATCATCATGTTATCCTCATGTGATCGGCCTGTTAGCACTCCGGAACTTAGAGCGGCGAATATTCGGAAATTCCTCATGAAGCCAGCCCGGGAATCTGTATTGTATGACGCTATCGTTAAAGTGTTATCTGCTGAAACTCAGCAAACGACAAGTATAGAACATGACACCCCATCAACCTCTGAACCCAAAAAGGACAAAGTGTTTATTCTGGTCGCTGAAGATTTTTCACTAAATCAGGACGTTATTAGACTTATGCTAGCTGACACAGTTTACGAACCTGAGTTCGCAAACAATGGACGCGAAGCTGTGGACATGTATATGGCGAATCCATCTCGGTACCCTGTGATTATAATGGATATTTCCATGCCAATAGTCGATGGATATCAGGCATCTCAGATGATTACCCAATATGAGACAGAGAATAATCTGCCCCATAAACCCATTCTTGCTTTGACAGGGCATGCCCTCAAACATGACCGGGAAAAATGCCTAGCAGCCGGTATGACAGACTACCTTTCAAAACCGATCCGGCAGGAACTACTCATCTCCAAGCTTGAAGAACTTCGTAATTGCAATCAAATCAGCGACCAGCGTCAGAGCGTCCTTAAAACAGGGTAGCTAACACAGGTTTGAGTGAAATTCCTTTATGCGCGTCATAGCATGATTAAGCTGGTCTTGCCCGCAAGCAAAAGAGAGCCGGATATAACCATCCAGGTGAAACGCACTTCCGGGAACAGTCGCAACGAGACCATCTGAGAGTAAAAACTCCGCATAGTCTTTATCATTCTTAATTTTGCGGCCATCAGGCATCATTTTACCAATCGCGCCCTGACATGATGCGAATACATAAAACGCCCCATCCGGCTTTAAGCATTCTATATCGTCAACATTATTCAGGCTGTTAACGACAAAATCACGTCTTTTCTGAAAACTATTTTGCCATTCATTTATAAAACCCTGAGGTCCCGTAAGCGCCGCACATGCCGCCCACTGACTGATTGACGATGGATTAGAGGTTGATTGTGACATCACCTTACGCATAGCGCGGATCAGCCATTCTGGCCCGCCTGCATACCCAATGCGCCAACCTGTCATCGCATAAGCTTTGGAAACACCATTCATTGTTAGAGTTCGAGATTTAAGCGCAGGAACCGAAGCGGCAATGGTCGCAAATTTTCGATCATCAAAGAGTAGATGTTCGTAGATATCATCCGTTAAAATAAGAACATCAGGGTGCTCTAATAACACTTCACCTAATGCCACCAACTCCTCGTGTGTATAGGAGGCACCTGTTGGATTAGATGGAGAATTGAGAATAATCCATTTGGTTCGCGGCGTAAGAACCGCTCTCAAAGCGCTTGCAGTTAGTTTGAAACTTTTCGACATATTGCAAGGTATTAGTATTGGCGTTCCGCCGCACAGACTGACCATTTCAGGATAAGATACCCAGCAAGGCGTAGGTATCAGGACTTCATCGCCGGCATTTAATGTTGCCTTAAAAGCATTAAAAATCACTGCCTTGCCCCCTGGCGAAACATTGATTTCACTGACTCGATAATTCAGCCCATTATCATGCGCGAACTTTTCGCAAATCGCCTGTTTAAGCTCTACTATGCCGTCCACGGACGTGTATCGGGTCTTACCCTCTATAATCGCTTGCTGGCCAGCATCACAGATATGAACCGGCGTATCAAAATCCGGCTCTCCTGCAGCCAGACTGATGACGTCATGGCCCTGTGCAACCATTTCCCGGGCCATTTGAGCCATATGAATGGTCGCCGACGGCGCGACCCGCTTGATCTGATCCGACAGAAAATCACTTACCATAATCGCATCCACGAAATTGCCCCAATTGGGTCATAGTCCTGCCCTAGCACAGCAATATGTCAAGGTTAACAAAGATTGAAGCCGGAGCCAGACATGAAATCAGCAAGTTTTGAAAAAACCGCAATGGCTATGTGTCTGGGATTTTTGGGCCTCTTACTGATCAGTCATCCTGCCAAAGCCACGGACGTCATGAACGCTTTGATAAACCCACAAGGCCTGAAGCTCCAGTTTATAGGCCTGTTATGTGTCTATATTGCAGTAAAAATTTGTAAGAGCAGTTCACAAAATTTCTGAAATTTAATGGGAAGATAAGCTATTTTTTACAGGCTTGGCCTTGGCGTTAGCGTCGCAAGCCCCTAGTCTCATCCCTTAAAGCCGGGATTCTGGCACTCAGGATGAGAAAAATTGCGTGAACTGGCTGTCCGATCCATCGTCTGAAGGATTTTCCCCGTACAGGGACCCAGAACCTATTGCTGATTTTTATGATGACGTCGCGCAGCGGGGAACCACATCATTGGTTGTCGCTGTATTGGTTCATATAGCCCTGTTACTTATATTACAGCCGACTTTTGTATTGCCGGTTCCCGAAGAAGAACCCCCTCGGACGATCACAGTTGATATCGTCACTTTCGAAGAGGCTGAGCCCGAACCAGAACCCCTTCCTGAACCTGCTCCAGCACCTATAACACCCGTGGCACCAGCCGCCGTGCCAGAAGTCGCCCCCGAACCCGTACCTACGCCCCCTACGCCCCCTACGCCACCGCCTGCTCCGGAACCTGAACCTGTTCCTGAACCCGAGCCCGAACCAGAGCCTGTCGAACCGGTTTTTACACCGCCGCCAGAAATACTCGCACAGGACACACCTGAACCAGCCGATAACCCTGTCGTCGAACCAATTGCGCCGCCCGAAATTGAACCTGAGCCGTTCACCCCCCCCGAACCTGAACCGGTTATTGAACCAGAGCCAATTATCGAACCAATCCCCCAGCCCATGATTGAAATTTTCGATCAGCCTATCGATCCTGAACCGGTTATCGAGCAGGAACCCATAGAGCCTGTGAGCGAGCCTATTCCTGATCCTGTAATCGAACCGACAATTGAAATATTTGACCAGCCGATTGACCCTGAGCCTCCAACCCCGGAAACAGAAATTATCGAAGAACCCCTCATTGAACCAACAGAAGATATTTTGGAACCTCTCCCGGGGACGCCAGATCCGGTTCTGGAGCCGCTAGAGCCAGTGGTCGATACGCCGCCGGTTCAACAAGAAGATATTGATATCACACCGCCAGAACCTGTTACCCCTGAACCCGTCGAGCCCGAGGTAATACAAGCGGAACCCGCCGAACCTGTTATTACGACAGCTCCGACTGTTCTGGCCTCACCAGACGCCCCAGAAACAGTTGACGAACTGCAACGCGCCGTTCCGCAGTCTCAGGCTGACCAAATGCTAGATCCATTACAGCGGCCAAATGGTGGAGGCGGACCCTCGAATCCGTTTATTAGCGGACCATCTTCTGGTGGCGGCGGAGCTCCGCCTCCATCGGGCGGCACACAAAGGGCAAATCCGGGCGCAGGCGGCTGGACTCTGGATCCTTCATCTCTCGGGGGTACCGGAGAAGGATATGGCGGTATGATTAAAGATATTAAGTGCCGGGAAGATAACCGCACGCATCAAGACTGCCCTGAATATATGCCTAAATTCCAAGGCCGAAATGCGGCGGGATATGAAAGCTTTGGCGCGCATTCAACCAGCGGCATTGGCGGCGGACGCACATCTGCTCGGGCCGGAACATATAGAAATCCTGCTATCGGCGGCGGGAATGACTTATGGACGGGCAGCGGTATAGGTGACAATTCCATCAATGCAGGCGGGCCCTCCACCACGGTTCTTGACGACGCGGATTTTGGCCGGGAATTTTTATCAACTCCATTGGGAGACGGATCACAGCCTAATCGCGTACGGGATTTATTTTCAGGGCCGAAACAACCAACTACAGGGATAGGTCTCGATAACCTCATCCTGCCCCCGGATGATAATGATGAAGAAGAAGATTAGTCTTTCATTTCTTCATTAATCAAATTTTCGAGACGGCTTAAACCTCTATCCAGTTGCGATTGCATGGCTCTCTTACGGTTAAATGTCAAAAGCCGCTGAACATAAGGAAAGCCGCCAGCATCTAGATCAATTTTGACTAATATTGTCAGGCTCTCATCTGCTGTTTCGGAAAGCATCAGCGCGTATGTTGCCTTGGCCGTCAATCCGTCTAAATATAAATCTGCTTGGACAAATTCCGGTTCATGCACAACCTGAATTTCCTGGGTTCCAGGCAAACAGGTCACATCATTACAAGTCCAAGCTGCTCTTTGCCCTACACCATAGGCTGACCCACCCACAATATAGTCGCCATGCCCCCTTTCCCCCTGCCACGGAGACCAGGCTTGATAGTCTTCCAGATCAGCCAGATATGAAAATACATCATCAGGCTGAGCGTAAACAACAACAGATCGCTCTACTGAGAGAGTGGATGATGCAAAGTATCCAGCTATAGCGGCCATCATGAACAGGCCTATAATAAGGGCAAATATGCGGATGATCCATTTCATACAGAAGAGTAGTCTTTGGTCGATTCATCCCAAATGGCAAGATAATCTAGCTGGCAATTTCCTCCAGATAATCGCCAAGCGCAGTGATCGTGACCTCTATTTCTTCGGCATTATCGCCTTCTGCCATGATCCGAATAAGTGGCTCCGTGCCAGAAGCGCGAATAAGAATACGACCTGAAAACGCATCTTGCGCAGCCTTTATAAATTTTTGCACATCCTCGCGCTCCAAAGGCGAAGTACCTGAATAACGGATATTTACCAGCTTTTGAGGCACACGCTCAAAGACACGAAGTGATTGGCTTGTCGGCTTCTGGTTCTGGGCTCGTAAATTCAATATCTGTAACGCAGCGAGCATGCCATCACCTGTCGGTAAAAATTCCGGCAACAGAATGTGGCCAGATTGTTCACCGCCCAGATTATAGCCCCCTTCTTTCATGGCTGCGGCCACATTGCGATCGCCGACAGGGGTACGGATTAAAGATAAACCCTCTGCCTCAAGCTTGCGTTCAAGTCCCAAATTAGACATGACCGTCGCAACCAAAGCGGGTTTTGCGAGTTTACCCGATGCATGCCAATCCAGCGCCAGAGCTCCCATAATTTGGTCTCCATCCAGAACCTGACCGGCCTCATCACACATCAGAACCCGATCAGCATCTCCGTCCATGGCGATTCCGATATCTGCCTTGTGCTTTTTGACTGCCTTGCAAAGCTTTTCGGTATGTGTAGAGCCGCAATCTCGATTAATATTCTGCCCATCAGGGCTATCACCAATTAAGATTAGGTCTTTAACCCCAAGACGGCGCAATATTTCTGGCCCAGTCTCAAAGGCGGCGCCATTAGCACAATCCAAGACAATTTTCAGATTTGATAAATCACAATCAGAAGGAAGACTGTTGATCAGAGTCTCAATATAATACGTCTTCAGGTCATCAGCACGGTGAACCTCGCCTTGGAGCATATCAGCAGGCTCTGTCAGCGTCTTTTTAGCGATTATGGACTCTATTTCAGCCTGCGCCTCGTCTCCTATTTTATGACCGTCCGGGCCAAATAATTTAATCCCATTATCATGATATGGATTGTGCGATGCAGTAATCATAATTCCTAAATCGCATGCTTGCCTAGCTGTCAGCCACGAGGTTCCAGCAGTGGGCACTACGCCTATAAGGATAACATCTACGCCGAAACTTGTCAGAGCATCCGTTAAAGACTGCTCAATCCATAGTCCTGACTCGCGGGTATCCCGCCCGATTATAACCTTTGCGCCGTTTTTGCCGGCAAGATAGCAACCCAAAGCTCTGGCCATGTGGGTTACCATTTCAGGGGCTAACTTACCCTCGCCTACCCGGCCACGAATACCATCCGTACCAAAGAAGTTTTTTACTGATTTTGTCACCTTACAGCCTGTCTGTGTCACCAGTTTCTTTAAGACGGTTCACTATATTTTTAACCGATTGCGCCTGATCCAACGAGACAACCATAACCTCGCCTTCATGGACAATCACAGCAACGTCCGAAAGGCCGATTACACTGATGGGCAGGCTATCCGTTTGAACCAATGAATTGCTGACACTCTCAAGCATAACATTGCTTGAGACAGCATTACCTTGATCATCGCTATTGATTTCAGCACGCGCCGCCTGCAAAGCCGTGAAAGATCCAATATCGTTCCATCCAATATCACAAGGCACGACAGCGGCTTTTTCCGTATGCTCCATCACCGCATAGTCGATAGATTCTGATGGGCATAACCCAAACAGATCTTTGTCCAGATAATAAACATTACCCTCAGGCTTCACTGCCGCATAAGCCTTTTTTGCCTGCCGGGCGATATCACCAGCATGAGCCTCGGATTCTTGAATAAAGGTCTCAGGTGCAAACAGGAAAATACCGCCATTCCAGGCAAAGCCGCCTGCCGCCAGATAAGACTTGGCAGTTTCCAAATCCGGCTTTTCCCTAAAAGCGTCAACTTCATAAGCGCCATCATAAAGCGCTTTGCCCCGAGCGATATACCCATAACCTATTTCAGGTCCGTCAGGCTCAATCCCAAATGTAACCAGCCTGCCTTGCTGCGCCGCGGGAACCGCGCGCATAATAGCTGCGCGGAAATCAGCAGGTCTTTTTACATGATGATCAGCCGGCACGAGTAACACTAACGCTTCGTCGTCCTGGACCAAGGCATGGCATGCCGCAATTACGGCACAGGGGGCGGTATTGCGTGCAACGGGCTCCACAATAAATGCCCCGACAGTTTGGTTCATTTGCCGCATTTGCTTATCAATGGCCTGCATATGCAAAGCGTTGCAAACAAAGACAGGGTCTGCAAATTCCGGTCCCTGGAAACGGGCCGCAGTTTCCTGAACCATGGTTTGATTGGTAATCAAAGGCAATAATTGTTTTGGCGCGGCTTGTTTTGAAAGGGGCCAGAGGCGACTTCCCGCTCCGCCCGATAAAATTACCGGGATAATTTTTGTCATGGTTGACTGTCCTCATCGGCTAGAGGATTGATACTGTCAAGCGAACTCGCCTTTAACACATCTTCCCCCTGAAACGCTAAATATCGACGGACATCATACCCTTGATCTCTTAACATTTTCTGGATGCTATCCTCACCCAATAAGTGCCCAATCCCAATAGCAGCGAAGCCGGTGCCGCTATCTTCCAGAAAAGGCAGGAACTTTTTGACCCAGTTTTTGTTACGCTCAACAATCAAGGTATCATAAAGTTCAGGCGCGCGATCTTTAAGCGCGCTTGCACCCGATATTTCCAGCGCTTCGATATCACCTTTTGCCCAGCTTTTTGATATCTCAGTAAGCTCATTGCCAAGGCCGTTATAGCGCTCCATAGTTTCGACAAATATGTCGAGTTGCACATATTCCGGTAGATCAGCTGATGCCCTGATTTGCGTTTCAGCATCGTCCAGATAAATCACATTTTTTTGTTGCCGAGCGGCACGGTTTTTGAGCGTCTCATCGGCCGATAGCTCAGCCGTTAAACCACTTTGTTGCGCTGCAGCGATTGTTAGAAATTCGCTAGCCAGCCATGGCGCCATACTGTCCAAAGTCGCTATGGGGATATTGCCATTATGACTGACGGCCTCAAGCAGCTTAAGCTGATAAGGATCAAGCCGCTGTGAGATACGACGACCACCGGTCTGCTGCCCTAATTGCTGCATGATCATAACCGTATTCACTTGGGCCTCAGGAGAACTATCCAGTTCAAAAAATACAGTACCTGCCTGATCAAAAACCGTTTTCATATCGTCTTTTTGCCAATCCAGATCAGTCGGTAAAAGATGAACAGTCCCATAAAGATAAAGCTTACTGTTATGATCTTCGACAACCCAGATCGGCGGAGCATCATTGCGCGCATGGGCTGCGTCCACACGGGCCATGACATTATCGTCCGGAGCGCAGGCTGAGATGCCAATCATGCTAAGCGCTAAGAGTACGAGCAAGCAAAGTTTCAGACTAAAGAACGAATATAATTTTTTCATGAGAGCGCTTGTGCCGAACCGTCAAAAAGGACGCAAGAGATAATGTTAAAATTAACAGTATCAGAGATTTGCGACCCTCTAACCAACTGTGACTTACATCACGAATTTGCCCGCAAGTATAAACTATGTTAAAAAACCTAGTTAAGATGTGGTTAACCATAATTTAAAACGGGGCGTTTTAAATGACTTATTCAAATAAAGTAATAGCACGGCTATGCCTAGGCGTAGCTGCATCAGCATTTTTAGTTTCAGGACAAAGCCAGGCGCAAATAACCTGTGATCCTGTTCAATATGTAGACAGAGACGGCAATGATGTCATCGGGCCGAAAACGACGACTCAGATGGTAATTCCTAATCGGTGCACTTGGAAATCAGGTGATGCAGGTCAAGAATGTGTCTTAAATCTCGGCTACGATTTTGGCGTTAAAATAGATGGCTGGGACAGAGGAACCAGCGGAATGTTTTCAGGTGCCTGCGATGATAAAGGCAGTTGCGATCTCGCCAATGAATTCAATAACAATATTACAATCACCAATAATGATGGGACATTTTTCGATTGGAGTTCATCACCCTTTGATCTCGGCGCGGTTGTTGTCAAAGGCGGAACCGACGCAAATGTGTTCACCTATGATCCCGCTGTTAATTATGACACCGGACTTTATTCACCGATTAACGCGAAGAATGGCAAAATGTTTGGCGTCAGCCACGCAACGTTTTGCTGGAACAAGCAAGATAACCCAGGCGAATGTTACGGAGAGGAAACAGCCTGGGCAGTCGGGAATGATTACAATACAAATGGCAAAGGCAGCTGGGCCATGTATGTTGATTACGCAGCTTGTGATGCACGAGACGGTGTCGTCGACGGCACATGCACAACCGATATTCGCGCTGGCGGCGGCGATGGTGTAGGGACGAATGTTGGCGTAGCCGTTATCTCACCCTCGGCAACCATGGCTGGCTATGTGGAAATCAGCATAACCTTAGAAGACGGAGCCATTTTCTATTATGATCTTGGCGACGACGTTAATGATGAAAATCTGAAAGTTCAGGATTATGCTAACCCGCCAAAAGGCAATCCAAAAATTGGACGGTTCAAATACAAGGACTCACTGCCAGTGGGATCAACGGATGCGACGATCTTGGCACCGGTTAATAACTATTACGGTATTCACCTCGATGTGGCTGTGCTCACCGACTGCGAATAACACCAATCATATACAGTTATGAAAAGAGATGCCTTCGGGCATCTCTTTTTATTTGAAAGACCAAGAATGGCGCACCCGACAGGATTTGAACCTGTGACCTCTGCCTTCGGAGGGCAGCGCTCTATCCAGCTGAGCTACGGGTGCGCAGCATGAGCAGAGGCTATCTAGGGCAAACCATAGAATGGTGCAAGCCGCTTCATCTTAAAAAGAAGCTCTTACCGGATTTCGGCTTTTAGTTTATCAAGATCATGTACCAATAGGGCCCCGGTTTTTCGGGTGAGCACATTTTTGCCAACGAGCGCGCTTACGGTCCGGGAAACTGTTTCCCGGCTACTACCAAGACGAAGCGCAAATTCAGAAAAAACAGGCGTCGGACGAATAATAAAAGTATCCGGCGTTTTGCCTATAGGACGGGCAAGGCGGGCAAGCTCGGCCGCGATTCGACCCCGCATGGAAAAACTATTGGCTTCCAGTTTGTAAGTCGTCAGTTTTCGGATTTGCCGGCTGAGATCCGCCGTGACCATAGCGCAAAGTCCTTTATGACTTTGCATAAGTTCCATGAATGTCCCCATAGGAAATAATAATGCCGTCAAAGGTGTTTTCGCTACAATGTGATAATCAGGGCGTGTGTCTCCGAACATACCTTCACAGCCCATAAACTGTCCTGCTGTATATTCGGTCAACCAGGTTTCTTCACCGTCTATGTTGACAGATACTCCAAAAGCCCGTCCGGTTTGTATATAAGCGACATGTTTAAAAGCTTCGTCCTGATGATGCATAATATTGTCACGATTATAAACCTTCGGAATCCCGCGGGCTCCGATCTCTTCCGGTAATATGTTTAGCGCATCTACCATTGATTAACCGGAGCGCAGGGTGAAGATATGACGGCCTTGATCATCAAGACCCATATAATCGGTTCTGTAATCTGCACCGTAATGCACAGCTAGATAATTTGCTGCCAGCTGATTCATTTGAATTGCACCTGGCATAACACTTGCCGATGGAACAGCAATTTCATGGCTTGCCTCCTTACTGACAAGATCAAGATAAATAAGTTGACTAATAGAATTTTGGGAGGCGCGCGCAGCTTCAGCGCTTTCTATTGCCGGTAATAAATCCTCAAATCCGGTTTTATCCGATTGACCGGATTGCTTTAGAACGGCCTGATAATCATACAGAACGGAAGCCTTCTGGCGGCCCTGTTTATTTCGAGCGCCGGGATAAGATAATATAAATTGATCCCGGCCACTTTGCGCCCATAAATGGGCGTCATAAGCCGTGCCTTGCGGACCTTTTTGACCATCCCAAATCAAAAGCTGTCCTGCTTTAACCGACAAGTCATCAGATTGACGGATGGCTGCTCCCATTGACGTCAAGCTCGCGCGGTATTGCAAACGGCTATCCGGCCAGCCCGGCAATGAGTCAAATATGGTAACTGACGCAGCCTGGTCCATACAGGCTTCAAAGCGCGAGACCCAGCTGGACCCAAACGGAGTCACGGAAACAGCTTTAAACTCATCTATTTCGACAGGCAAAACCACATGCAGCTCCCCGCCTTCATTTAATATGGCTTCAGCTATTAATATGTCTGAACCGGCCGCCAGCGCGCCGTGGGCAAATCCAATATCCTGAGACTGGATAGTCTCTGATATCTCCACCAGCAAAGCCGCCTGTTCATCCTCGGTCAAAACATTGATGTTTTTGACTTCACCCGCAGTTCCAAAAATATGGCCCGCAAAATGAACGGCTCTTGGCGGATTAAATCCCGACAGCCACGCCATATCAGCATCCCGGGCAGATAAGATCATACGGAATTGTTTCAGGGTCGAAGCCAGTGCCATGTAATTTAACGGATCATAATCCCGCGCATTTTGCAGCGCAGCAAATGCTTCTTCAGTGCGGCCCAAAAGCAGATAAGCTTCCGCCCGCGTTGCCTCTGTAAAGTAAACATTGTCTCCGGACACCTCAGAAATTTCCGGTAAGGTTTCCAAAATACGCTGTGCGCGCATCTGGACCATTTCAGGTGGAACGCCGCCTAATAGGGACATTGTTGCCGCGTTGATACCTGAATAAAATCCATTTGTATCTTTATAGGCGGCTTCATATTTTTCAGCTGACTGCCGCGCATATTCTTTGGCATTAGCCCCGGAACTCGACAAATAGAGATCTTTGTAAAGACGCCCACCCAGCGCCATTATATCTTCGTGATGACGAATATTATTCAGACCATAGCGGCTATACTCCGCCAAGGCAAAATCCAAAGATCCGGCCCGGGCTAAGGCCAAAACGGCTGCATGCTGGTAGTCAGCTTTTTCGGCAGCATTAGCGCTTGTTAATGCAGCTATAGCCTTTTCATATGTTACTAAGGGAGAGTTCACTTAATGCCCTTAAGGACGACCCCTTCCGCCACCGGGATCGATAGTGATACGGGTTGAAAATACGATTCCTTCTGCATTTGTTGTCGTAGAAATAACATTAAGCTGATAATCATAGACACAATCTGAACTTGCTGGAATTTTCGCATCATCGCTATAAAATTCAACCGTCAATATATTTCTATCGGCGTTCAGTTTAACCAAATTTTTATTATAGTAAAAGGGCGGGAGATTTTTTCCGTCCCCTGAATAAACCTCAAAGGGATTTTTAGGATCAAATTTATATTCATTCTCATTGAGAACAAAAGAAACCCGTGAATGTTTATACATGATTACATCCAGTGATGATGGCCCATTGGCAAAATTTCGATTAGCCGGTTGATAAGGATTTGGCGTCGACGCTGCCAGACCCCGAACAGCCGCATTCCGATTCGGAATAAAGGGCGGAACGGCAAGATTTGTGGGAATTAAATCAGCACTTCTAAGAGCTGGCAATGCCTCATACCAATCATCCCAATTACTATTATTCTGATAGCCCTGAAATTCATTATATAGAGCATTTTGTCCTTCCGCATTATTGGGACGAAGGCGCCGAAGTTGTGGCTTTCCAATATTATCAATGACCACATATTGAAATTCAATGTCTTCGACATTATCAGGCAGTTTAGGGCGTTTAGCTTGGTAAAAACACTTATTATCAATGGCTTTCACCTTACTTCCATCAATAGCGATACCCATTTTATCCATAACGCCTGTTTTCGGTGCTAATGATTGCTTACAGGCAGTCAGTGCAAGCGCCGCAACACAGCTTCCTAAAATTAATTTATTAAACATCATATTTCCCTCTTGGTTAATCCCTCAATTTCTTCATAGACACTTGAAACAAACTGCCTGCCCCATCCAAACCAGGTAATTCCCTACTAAGATCTAATTGAAGCTCAATTCCATATTTCTGAGCCAAAGCCATCAAATCCCTTCTGTGTTGAAGTGTAATGGTTGTTGCACGCATTTGTGATGTTCGTGCAATTAACCGTTCTACTTTTTTAGGACTATCTGATAACAAGGCATCATAAAGACTAAACTGAATATAGCTGCGCTTTTCTTCAAGTTCGAAATCTTCAAATACACCAAATCCATCAATCAGGCCTTTAAGCTTAACTAGAGTTTCTTTCGCTTCGTTACGCTGCCCTGTTTGAATAAAATAACTTATTGAGATAAGATAATATTCACGGGGCAAATAATGTGTAACAAACACGCTATCATAAGTAGTTAGCAGCTCATTTTTATACAACAGACTTGCTCGATTTAATTCTTTTTTTGCTGTATCAACGTCACCCTTAAGGAGGGAAATTTTGGCCTGGTCAAGAACATTATAAACTTCATAAATCAAATTTTCAGTGTTCGCAGGGTCCGTAGAAAGAAGTTCTTTCAGTCGTTTCTCCACGTTTCCAATTAATTCGGCGGCCTTGTTTATATTACCTCGCAAGAAAGACGCTATTAAGAGGTCATTCTCACAGTTAAATAACTCGTGCAAAATTACTTGATCTTGAGGGTTTTCATCCAAAAGCGCCATATAAAGTTCACAGGCTTTTTCATTTAAATTAAGTGATTTCTTATACTTCCCTAGATGCTCATAAGGTACAGCTAGCCACAAAATACCATTAATGTAGTCACGTTGATATTGCAGGTTGTTTGGAAACAAATCTTTATTCTGTTCATACCCACGAACTGCCGTTTCAAAATGATCTCTCGCACCATCAACATCCCCGATAAAGTATGTCATAATGCCCACCATCTCATTGGCATAAGAAATTTCTTGTAAGCTACGAGCTTGTTCAGGTTGTAATTTTGTCAGACTTTGCGCGAGCGCCAAATATTTTTCAAAAAATGGCAAAGCTTCTTTATGACTTCCTGACTGCCAAAAAGCATACCCGACCCAATATGAGCTTTGGGCATGTTCAAAAACGCGTTCCGGGTTATCTTTATCTGCTTTTAATAAAGCCTTGGTCGCATCATAAGCTGACTGAAAATATGAACGGGCTTCTTCGTCATCACCGAGCTTATCCTGAATTGATCCTAGAAAATGAAAAACCTCTGAACGACGGCCAAGTGAATCCGCGTCTAAGTCTTTTTCGTCATAATTTCCGTAATATTCCGCAGCTTTAGTACCAACTGTATCCAAAACATCCAAGCGGCTAACAGGTTCAAGTTTGTCACGTAAATCAGTTAACATGAACTCGACCAACCCCTCCGCTTCGCCCCGTCTTTGTTCTGCTTCCTTGCGGGCATCTACGGCCAGCCAAGTCAGTGATCCCATGGCTAGCACAGCAGTTATGGCCGAAAGCGTGACGGCGGTCACGCGCTTGCGGGCCCGAACAAGGTCCCGTTGCACCAAATCGTCTAGACCAAGCCCCACCATTCCGGATATTAACTTTAAAAACCCTAGACGTTTACCATCAGCGTTATTTCGCAGATCAGCAGCTAGCGGCTCGGCGGGTTTATCCGTTAAGACACCTGTCCTGTCCATTTGGAACCGTAAACCTTGCGGAAAACATTCCAAATGCACATTCTTATCCTTAGCAAAGGGTTCTCCATCCACAACAATAGCAAATATATTTGCGCCTCGATTATGGCGTTTAAAATATAGAACTTCTTCATTGACCCAGTGGGATCCATTGGCATTGGGTGAGCAAATGACAATTAGATTTTCTGAAGCCCTTAGGGCCGCTTCAATTTTAACCCCTAAATCACTACCCGCTGCTAAATCTTCTCTATCTCGAAAAATTGGTTTCAAATTAGCCGGGACAATACCCGTATCAAGCTCACGCCCAACAATGTTTTTCGGGAAGCGGTAATTTTCCAACCGGTTATGTAGCCACGACGCCCAAGCGCGATCTTTGTGCGAATAGCTAATAAAAGCTTTATATTTGTATAGCCCCAAAATTCGCCCTCACTACCCCTACACTGCTTTTACACTAAAAACTCCCGAAAGGAAATTCCGAAAAGACGGGTTTAGGTTGACGAAGTTCTTCCCCTGTAAGACAAAGCCCTATGAGCACTGTTATTCTTTCGATTGATCAGGGAACGACAAGTTCCCGAACATTAGTTTTTTCCGTCTCCGGTGACATTTTATACACGGCGCAACAGGAGTTTCCGCAAATCTACCCCCAAGATGGTTGGGTCGAACATGATCCCGAGGCCATATGGAAAACCGTCTTAGCAACGCTCAAAGACGCCTATGACTTTACCATTAAAAGCAATCATAAAATTGCGGCCATAGGCATTACCAATCAACGGGAAACCACGCTCATTTGGGACCGGGCAACCGGCAAGCCTATCTATAATGCCATAGTCTGGCAGGATCGGCGTACAGCTGATATTTGCCGAAACCTTAAATCGCGATATGATGAAGAGATTCTATCCGCTAAAACGGGTTTATTATTGGATCCATATTTTAGCGCGACTAAAGCGGCGTGGATTCTGGATCATGTATCGGGAGCCCGCGCTCAAGCCGATAATGGAGACTTGGCATTTGGAACCGTAGATAGCTTCCTAATTTATCGCCTCACAGGCGGTAAGGTCCACGCTACAGATGTTACAAATGCAAGCCGGACTAATTTGTTTAACATTCATACGCAGGATTGGGATCAAGACCTGCTGGATCTATTTAGTGTTCCCGCTTCGATCCTTCCTGATGTGCGGGACTGCGCGGCGGATTACGGCCATCTTGACCAGGATATACTCGGCGAAGCCATTCCAATTTTGGGCGTCGCGGGCGATCAACAGGCCGCTGCCATTGGTCAGGCTTGTTTTAATCCAGGCGATATCAAAAGCACTTACGGCACTGGATGTTTTGTAATTTTAAACACAGGTGAAAATTGCCTCACTTCCAAAAACCGTCTGTTATCGACAGTGTGTTACCGGATAAACGGCAAGACTACCTACGCCCTTGAAGGTTCTATTTTCATCGCCGGAGCCGCCGTTCAGTGGCTGCGTGACGGTATAGGCATCATCAAAGACGCCAAAGAAACCGAAGCCATGGCGGCTGCACTTGACAGCAATAACAGTGTTTATCTCGTACCAGCCTTTACTGGACTCGGCGCACCTCATTGGGATCCTGATGCCCGCGGCGGCCTGTTTGGAATTACCCGAGATACGACACCCGACCACATTGCCCGCGCCGCTGTTGAAAGCGTCGTTTATCAAACTCATGATCTATTTGCGGCCATGGCAGAAGACGGGGTTGAACCTATGTCACTGCGCGTTGATGGCGGCATGGTCAATAACAGCTGGATGGTGCAGTTCCTCTCAGATGTTTTGAACATCCCTGTCGAGCGGCCGAAAGTTCTTGAAACCACAGCTCTCGGCGCTGCTTATTTAGCGGGGCTTCAAGCCGGGCTTTATAGCTCTCTGGAAGATGTTCGAACTAACTGGCAGAACGAACGCAGTTTCAAACCCCATATGGCGGCTGAAAAACGTACCCAATTACTTACCGGCTGGAATAAGGCTGTTGGGCGAGTACTAAGCCCGTGAGCAAAGATTATTACTTTTTCGCCTTGTCTTCCAGCAAGCTGTCCAGCCGCATGGCGAGATCATCTGTATCAACATCGTAGTCAGCGCTCTCTTCCCGCTCAGCTCGGTGTAGACTTTCATCATTTTCTATAATTTTTGACGCATCAAGCTTGCTGTCCTCATTTGTGTCTTTGCGCCCGCTACGGCCCACACGCGCCGCGCCGCTTTCGAAACGCGGGTGGATCAAGTCACCTTTTTCACCAAAAGAATAAACCAGACGACGCCAATCCTGGTCAGAGTAATCAAAAGCATCCCCTTCCGGATCAAGATCCGACCAATCAGGTTCAACCGGCGCTGTTGCGGCCCGTAAAGCCCAGACCTTAGCATCCGCTTCATTTGACAGCATTGTTTCTGCTTCTGCCGCCAAAAGACATAAACGCGCTGATGGTTCACCTTCAGTCATCATAGGTGACAACATAGACCACGCGCTTACAGCATCACCTGTTCGTAGATTTTCTTCGATCTTGAGCAATATACTTTCACGGTGATCCGAGTTTTGCCGTATGAAATGCGAAATCTTTTTATCCCGAACAGCATCTGTTTCGTCCATCAACAAGTCCAAGAGCGCTGCCGAAAGCGCTGGATGAGGGCTTCTAGTCCAGGCTTTTTCCAAAACGGATAATGCTTTTTTCTGCTCACCAGTCTTACCCAGTAGGCGTGCTGTGAGTGCCGCGGCTGGCGAGAACCCGGACGCAGCAGATAAAGCGCGCTGAGCCATATCAATGGCCCCGCTAACATTACCTTCATCTTCGAGGCGCGTTGCAATTGCCGTATCGAGAACAGCCGTTCTGCGCTTGGCAACAGCTTTGTCGATATGCTTACGCGAAACAGCAAGTTCCAAGGTTTCAATAGCTTCTTTCCATCGATAGTCAGAAAGCTGTGCCTGAAATAGAATATCCAAAGCCCAACGCGCGTTTTTATTATCCTGATACTCAGTTTTGGACTGCTCAATCGCTCCAGCCAGATTACCAGTTGCTAAATATTGTTGAGCTAGCCCTCGTCGTCCAGCCGATGCCGTGCGCTCATCATCTAGTAAGGCCTGGTAATGGCTAATGGCATCCTGGCTATTACCGCTGGCCTCGGCAGCCTGCGCAGAAATCAACCGACCCAAGGCCGGAAGCTTGACTAAATTCCTCGCCCGTTCGGCTTTGCGGCGGGCCTTGCCGCTATCACCCTCTGCGCCAGCAAGAAGCGCGTCTTCCATGGCCTCAAGCGCCTGGGTATTGCGGCGAAGGCCAACACCGGAGCGCAGGCGTGCCGGCAGACGGAATAACCAACCCAAAAAGCTCCATAATATCAAAAGACCAATGGTCCCTAATACCGCCATGACTATAGCGAATTGCCATTTGATTTTGATTGTTCCAAGATTGAAAAATCCCGGTGCATCCGTCGAACTAATCTGCAACATGGCATCATCACCAACATAGAGTAAAAGCCCCGCGAGGGCGGCTATGAAAACCAATACGGCGACGACATATTTAATCATGGGTTTAATCTTTCTAATTGCTCAAGCCAGGGCGCTAGCACTGTTTTTGCACTTTCAGGTAATGATGCCACATCCTGCTGAATCGCTTTCAAATCTCTGGCCGCTACATTTTCCTCAATACGGTCCAAACGGGCAATGATATCAGCATCATATATCTCGATCTGGCCTCCAAATGTACGGCCAAACCAACCTTTAAGATCATCAATTTTGGCTTCTTCAATAGCCTTTAACACATCCTCACGCGGAAAAGGCGGGAAAGTGACTGGAATTTCATTGATACGGGATTGAAGGGCATCTAGCCGCTGGGTCAGCGGCGATAAATCCACAGCTGCGGCAATTGTTAGATCCGTTTTTTCTAACACCTCAAGCCTTGCTACAAGATCACTCTCCAAAGCATCAAGGCGCGCCGTGAACTCTGTCATATCCACGGTGGATAAACCGCCTTCTGCACCTAGGTCTCCCGATTGAAGGCTATTTTCCAATGAGGTGATCCGGCTTTGAATATCTGTAAGACCGGCCAAAGTTTCGGGTTCAAATGCCGCTTTCTCCAGAGTCTCAATGCGTTTGTTGACAGCTTCGAAATCTTCAAAAGTCTCCCCGCGATCTTCTAACTGTTTCAATCGCGTTTCCATATCTTCTAACGCTGGCAAGCCATTCTGCGCATTTACAGATGTGTCCTTAAGCTGACCAAGCTCGCGCTCAAGACGGTCTAGTTTGGCAGTTAGCGCGCTAACAGATTTCTCCGTTGCAGCATACTCGGCAGCAAAATCAGAAGGGGCAGTCTGCGCTGATTTAGCTGCCATGCTGCCAAAATATGCGCCACCGCTCATTCCCATTAACGCGGCTATGCCAGATGCAATCATAACAGTCGCAAGGCCGACGCCCTTGCGATCACCTTTTGCTTTTACAGGGTCTGACGAGACAGTATCAACAGCATTATCTATATCTGCAATATCTTCCGTCATTTCAATTTCTGAAGTCATAGGCCGAATATGAGGATGCAAAGGCGTGCAATCAAGCTTTAAGCGCTGTTAGCATAGCGCTTTCTTGGGGCTTCTCCGCGATTAGGCGCTGGGTGAAGGCTAGATTACCTAACGCCGCGTCCGTAGATTTGCTGATTGATATCGTTGATATCTGCGATGTCTTTGGAGCAAAACTTGTTAAAACCTGTGCGGCCATTGGCGAATAAAGTCCTATATGAGAAATTTTCGTCAAATCGATATCCGGCATTTGCGAAACGGGACTATTTTCATAATAGATGTGCCGCTCAGCCTGAAACCCTCGTTTCCGTAATTGCTGGCTAATATCAAGGCGGATATTTTGCCCAGAAATATAGGCAAAGCTCGTTTCAGAGGATACATTTTTTTCAACAATCAACTCCAGCAATGAAGCAGCACTACCACCTCCGACCCCAGTCAGATTGAATCCCATATTTCGGGCCATTTCAGCCGTAACTTCACCCACCGCCCAAATATTCCAGCTGCGCACGTCCGTAAATTCAACGAGTGATAATAGCGCGTTTTGCGAAGTTACAATAAGGTCAATATTTCGCGGCAAAAGCGGAGGCATTACAGATGGCGGCGCTATATTTATGAGCGGAGCCACTATGGTTTCAAACCCCGCGCTCTGCCAGAAGTTTGCACTTTTCGCAGCACCGGGCTGGCTGCGCGTAATCCATATACAGCGCTTATTCATGCCGCCTCTTGCGACGCGCGAATGCTTTTACCTAAAGCCAACCCCAACTCGGCCGCTTTTTCAAGTGAAGCCTTATGCATAAAGCCATCACGCACCCACCGTTCAGACCCATCATCAGCTAATAGTTCACCGCGCATAAAAAGCTTACCGTCTTCAATTCGTGCCAGCGCTGCAATAGGTGTTCTACATGAGCCATCAAGTGCCCGTAAAAAGGCCCGCTCTGCTGTGATCGCTATCTGTGTTGTTTTGTGGTTTAGTGGCAATATAGCATCCGCCGCCGCTTTATTATTAGCCATGACTTCAATACCGATAGCGGCCTGCGCCGGAGCTGATAACATGACATCTGTATCAATGATCTGTGTTGCAAGACCGCCCTGCTCCAGACGCTTCAATCCGGCATAGGCTAGAAACGTGGCATCGCAGGCCCCGTCCTTGAGTTTTTGCAAGCGGGTCCCGACATTCCCACGTAAGAGTGTGAACTCCACATCTGGTCTTATCGACGCCAACTGAGCGCGACGACGCAAAGACGCAGTGCCTATTTTAGCGCCTTGCGGTAATTCGGAAATCGAGCCGTAGCGCGGCGAAATAAATGCATCCCGAGGGTCTTCACGCTCTAATACGGCTCCAATTTTGTGCCCTGACTGAAGACGTGTCGGGACATCCTTCATAGAGTGCACCGCCAAATCCACTTCGCCGCTTGCCAGTGCGCTTTCAAGTTCCTTGGTGAAAAGGCCTTTACCACCAAATTCTGACAATTCACCCTTAAGCTTATCGCCTGAAGTCGTGAAAGTTTTGATAGGGAAATTCGCATCTGGATCAATTGATTTATGAACTCTGGCGAGTAGAGTCTGCACCAAACGCGCCTGATAAAGCGCAAGCGGCGAGCCGCGGGTTCCGATAATGAAGGGTTTGGACACAGTTCACTCTGTTATTGAATTTACTATCTAGCCCATAACAAGACTTGATTTCACATGGCCATAGCGCCAAATCAGGTTCTTATGCAAGACATGCCCATAACCATTCTCGGGATTGAATCCAGCTGTGATGAGACAGCTGCTGCTGTGTTGCGCCGAAACGCCAATGGGGATACAAAAGTTTTATCATCTATCATCGCCTCCCAAGATGAAGAACATCGACCCTATGGCGGAGTCGTGCCAGAAATTGCGGCCCGCGCCCATATGCAAAAGGTCGATTCTATTATTGATCAGGCCATGAAGGATGCCAGTATTGACTATGATGCTTTGTCCGGAATTGCGGCGACTTCAGGTCCTGGTCTTATAGGCGGCGTCATAGCCGGACTTTTATCAGCTAAAGGCCTTGCTATGGCCACAGGTAAACCACTGATCGCCGTGAACCATCTGGAAGGGCACGCTCTATCACCGCGTCTATCCGCGCCTTGTCCCTTTCCCTATCTACTATTGCTGGTTTCGGGCGGTCATACGCAATTACTCGCGGTAAAAGGCCTTGGCGATTATGAACGGCTCGGCAGTACGGTTGATGACGCTGCAGGTGAAGCCTTTGACAAGACGGCGCGGGTTATGACCCTGGGCTTTCCAGGAGGGCCGGCTGTTGAACGATTGGCCGCCAATGGCAACCCACACGCCATTAAGCTCCCTCGACCTTTTAGGGGTAAAGATCATGCCAATTTTTCTTTCGCCGGTTTAAAAACAGCTGTCGCCCGCGCTTTCGAAGCCAGCGACAAAAGCGATGCCGCTAAAGCTGATATCGCAGCCAGCTTTCAGCAGGCCGTCTGTGATGTAATATTTGAGCGCACCAGCAAAGCCATGGATATGTTTACCTCCGACAGTTCCAGCCAAGCCCCTTACCGTTTTGTGGTCGCAGGAGGCGTTGCGGCAAATAAAGCTATTCGGGAAACACTCGACACCCTATGCGCTCAAAAGGGATTTACACTCACGGCGCCGCCCATGAAATATTGCACAGACAATGCTGCCATGATTGCGCTCGCCGGTATTGAGCATTACATAAAAGGTAACTTCGCGGCTCTGGACGTTAAAGCGCGCCCACGCTGGCCGCTGGACGACAAGGCAGCAGCTGCTAACCCAGCGAGTGGTTTTGGCAAGAAAGGACCCAAATCTTGAGCGATATTTATCAAAAGTTTGGAGTCATTGGCGCCGGTGCATGGGGTACAGCCTTGGCCCAAGCCATGGCCAACGCTGGCCGGGATGTCACAATATGGGCTTTTGAAACAGATGTCGCAGAGAGCATCAATACAGCCCATGAAAATAAGACTTATCTTTCTGGAGCTATCTTAAATCCAGCTGTGAAAGCAACTCATGAGCTTAGCGATCTTGCTGATAGTGACGCGATCCTGGTTGTAACGCCAGCTCAGCATATGCGGGCAAGTCTTGAAAATTTCGCGCCACATGCCCGTGATGGCCTTCCCATGGTTTTATGCTCGAAAGGTATAGAAATCAGTAGCCGCAAGTTTATGAGTGAAGTTCTGGAAGAGGTTATCCCGCAGGCTACCACTGCCGTCCTGTCAGGCCCCAGTTTTGCTGCCGAAGTGGTCAAAGGACTGCCCGCCGCGGTAACGCTGGCCTGTGCCGATTGGGATATCGGTGCAAAGCTCATTCGCTCTGTCGCCGGCCCAACCTTCCGCCCTTATTATACCGGCGATGTATTGGGCGCGGAAATCGGCGGCGCCGTCAAAAACGTCCTGGCTATTGTCTGCGGATTGGTCTTGGGCAAAGGTCTAGGTCGTTCGGCCCATGCCGCCATCATCGCACGCGGTTTTGCAGAAATGACCCGGCTTGGAACTTCATTAGGCTGTAAACCGGAAACACTTACAGGCCTATGTGGTCTTGGCGATCTGGTCTTGACCTGCTCGTCGGAACAATCCCGCAATATGTCCTTTGGTATGGCTCTTGGTCAGGGACAATCCTATGACGACTACATGAAGGATAAAAATGTAGTCGTCGAAGGCGCGGCAACTGCGCCTGCGCTCAAAGCCTTATCACAGGCTAAAGGTGTAGAAATGCCAATTTGTCATGCTATGGCCAATATCTTGGATGGCAGCGAAAGCGTTGATGATGTTATTCGGCGTCTACTCGCACGAGATTACAAATCGGAAATAATGTCATGAAATTTATCATTTACACTGAAGACAAACCCAGCAGCCTGGATATTCGGCAAGCGAACCGAGAGGCTCATATAAACTGGCTTAAGACCGAAACTAAGCATGTAAAGCTTTTGACCGCTGGGCCATGGCTCGATGATGCTGAAGTGATGCGAGGGTCTATGTTGATCGTAGAAGCTGATAGCAAAGATCAGGTCAAAACATGGCTAGAAGCCGATCCATATCGTCACGCGGGGCTGACGGCATCAACAATGATAAAAGCTTACATTTGGGCTATTGGAGCGCCTGAAGCCTGAAATTAAATTGGCGGCGCCATCAGAACCATCGGTTCGGATGGTTTATAATTTCGCGGGGCAAAGCGGTAGAAAACATGTGATCCTACATGTCGCGTCATCCGCATAGTATCAGACCATTTCGGCGTTACTTCCGTTGTATGATAATGCGTGGCGCGGTTGGTGATAGGGTGATGCCCTCCTGACAGAACCAAATCAGCAATATCTAATGAACGCTTCCAGGCTTTCCCCTTGGGCGTGATATCCATAGAACCGTCACAGGTAAAACTAAACTGGCATCCAGTCTGGCGCTCTGAACCTTCATAAACAACATCACAAACTGTTGATGGGAAGTGCTTGTTATCCACTCGGTTCATGACAACCTCTGCTACAGCACGTTGCCCAGCTTTTGTTTCGGAACGGGCTTCATAATATACAGCTTCAGCCAAACATATCCGATCGGACGCTTTTTCAAGGTTTTCAGCGATAAATGTAGCACTTTGACTAACCAATAGCGTATCAACAGGGCCTTGCAACCAGTTTTGAGCGTCTACACTCACTGCCGGAGCCGCTAAAACTTCAGCAACACGCGATGCTGTATCATTCTCTCGAGATGTCTCAGCGATTACTGGAAACGCTATCGTAGCGGCAATAAGTGCTGTCAACGTCGTGCCCAAAGCAGCGATATGTGTACTATATTTAGTCATGCGGCGCGGGGTTTATAGCTTCTCCCTATGATTTACAAGGCCTGAATTCATACTTTAGTAATACCATACTAAAACCATGCCAGACCGTGATCATAAACACGAATGCCCGCTTTATAGTTAAAATAATATTACGATTCGGCTGCAGAAATGGCCGCTTGTGCAGCTGAAAGACGTGCAATGGGCACCCTATAGGGTGAACAGGACACATAATTTAAGCCTGTTTCATGACAGAAAGCGATAGACGCCGGGTCGCCGCCATGTTCGCCGCAAATACCCAGTTTAATATCCGGTCGGGTTGATCGGCCCCGCTCTTTAGCGATAGCGATCAAATCACCGACACCGTCCTGATCAAGGGTTACAAACGGGTCCTTCTCCATAATTCCCTGGGAGACATAGTCGGGCAGAAACTTGCCGGCATCATCGCGCGACAATCCAAATGTAGTCTGAGTCAGATCATTAGTCCCAAATGAGAAAAACGCTGCATGCTCAGCAATATCGCCAGCCCGTAAGGCTGCTCGAGGCAACTCAATCATTGTCCCAACGGTAAATTCAACCCCGCCAACGTCTTTGGCCACGCGCTCAATGGCATTTTTGAGGATTTCAAGTTCTTTGGCCGATGACACCAATGGAATCATTATTTCGGCAATTGGCCGGATTTTTGTTTCATTCTCAACCAGTTTTTGTGCTTCAAAAATAGCGCGAGCCTGCATTTCATAAATTTCTGGATAAGAAATACCTAAACGACATCCTCTGTGTCCGAGCATTGGATTGCTTTCATGAAGTTCGCGCGCTCGGGCCATTAATTCACCGGTTGATATTCCAGTAGCAGATGCAACATTTTCAATGTCCGCTTCTGTATGGGGTAGAAATTCATGAAGGGGTGGATCCAGCAACCGAATGGTACAAGGCCTGTTTTCCATGATTCTGAAAATAGCCGCGAAGTCATCGCGCTGCACGGGCAGAATTTTGGACAAAGCCTCTTCCCGGCCCGCCTTATCAGAAGCCAAAATCATTTCCCGGAAATAGCTCAGTCGATCGGCTTCAAAGAACATATGTTCTGTCCGGCAAAGGCCAATTCCCTCGGCGCCAAAGTCAACGGCGGTTTTTACGTCAGTTGGGGTTTCGGCATTGGTGCGAACTTCCAGCGTTCGGAATTCATCAGCCCACGCCATAATTTTAGCGAAATCCCCAGAGAGTTCAGGCTGAATCATGTCAACAGATCCGGCAAAGACTTGGCCAGTGGCTCCATCGACCGTAACGATTTCGCCCTTTTTAATAACACGACCAGCAACGGAGAATTGCTGCTCTTCATAATTTATTCTGATATCGCCAGCGCCGGATACGCAGGGCGTCCCCATGCCGCGCGCAACCACCGCTGCATGTGATGTCATCCCACCGCGGGCTGTAACAATAGCTTCAGCAGCATGCATACCATGAATATCTTCGGGACTGGTTTCAATACGAACCAGGATAACTTTGTGACCACCTTTAGCCAGGCTTTCAGCTTCATCGGAACTGAAGACAACTTCACCAATGGCAGCCCCCGGCGAAGCCGGCAATCCCATGGCAATCACATCACGTGGTGCATTGGGGTCTAATGTCGGGTGCAAAAGTTGATCCAGAGACATAGGATCAATACGCTGAACAGCTTCCCGCCTGGTAATTTGCCCAGCACCAGCCATGTCCACTGCTATTTTCAGGGCAGCGCGGGCCGTACGTTTCCCCGTCCGCGTTTGCAAAAGCCATAACTTGCCCTGCTCTACCGTAAACTCAATATCCTGCATATCCCGGTAATGGGCTTCGAGGCGCTCAAAAGTTTTTGCTAGCTGCTCATACACTTCTGGTAAAGCTTCCTCCATTGAAGGGGCAGTCTCTCCCATTTCCTCACGCGCATTTTTGGTCAATGTTTGCGGCGTTCTTATCCCCGCCACGACATCTTCACCCTGAGCATTGATCAAAAACTCGCCATAATACTTGTTGGCGCCCGTTGAAGGATCACGGGTAAAGGCCACGCCGGTAGCAGAGGTTTCACCCATATTACCAAAGACCATAGCCTGAACATTGACCGCTGTGCCCCACTCCGCCGGAATATCATTGAGACGACGATACACAATGGCGCGATCATTCATCCATGATCCGAAGACAGCATCGATAGCTCCCCAGAGTTGATCTTTAGGATCTTGAGGAAAATCCCGGCCTAGTTCATCGTGAACAGCTTGCTTGTATTTTTCAATCAAACTGACCCAATCATCAGCGGTCAGCTCTGTGTCCAGCATATAACCCTGATTGTCTTTGTGCTGTTCCAAAATATCGTCAAACGTATGATGATGAACCCCCATGACAACATCGGCATACATGGTGATAAAACGTCGATAGCTATCAAGGGCAAAACGACGGTCCCCGGATAACGAGGCCAAACCTTCCACGGTTTCATCATTCAAACCTAGGTTAAGAACCGTATCCATCATGCCCGGCATGGACGCTCGCGCGCCTGAGCGCACAGAAACAAGAAGTGGGTTCGCAACGTCGCCAAACTTTTTGCCGGTTAAAGCCTCAATATGTTTGAGCCCGGCTTCCATTTGCGCCGGGAGTTCGTCCGGATAGTTTTTGTTATTATCGTAATATGACGTACAGACATCAGTTGTCAGCGTATAGCCTGGCGGTACCGGGAGACCTAAGGACGCCATCTCAGCAAGATTAGCGCCTTTTCCGCCTAAAAGGTTCTTCATTGACGTGTCACCGTCCGCATCGCCCCCACCAAATGCGTAAACCCATTTTGTCATGATTACCTCTATCCCTCTACGGAATCAAAATTTGCTATTTGTCCTGCCGTATCATGAATTGACTGAAGGAGTCTTAAACGATTTCCACGTTCTTTCTCATCGTCAGAATTGACCATTACCCCGTCAAAGAAGGAATCAATGGGATCCCGTAAAATGGCCAGCGCGCTCATGGCCTTGCTATAATCTTCTGACTCCAAAGCCTTATCTATTTTTGGTCGAGCTTGTGATAATGCCTCAAACAGCGCTGTTTCCTCTGCTTGACTACCTTTATGGGGGTCGCCGCTTGGTAAATCCCCTTTTTTACCTTCGGCTTTTAAGATATTAGCTGCACGTTTATAGCCTGCCAGCAAATTCTCACCATCATCTGTATCCAAGAACGCCTGCAGAGCTTCAACACGGTTCACAATAGCGACCAGATCGTCCTCACCTAAAGCAAACACCGCATCAATAAGATCATGCCGTACACCTTGTTCGCGTAAATGCACTTTTAAACGGTCAATGATAAAGCTAACCAGGTTTTCAATAGCGCTTTGCTCGTCACCGCTTATCGCCGCATCAGACAACCGCCCTGTCTCGCCATCAGCCAAGTTTTCCATTTCCATTACAGCCCAAGCCTTGAGCAGTGTTTTAGACAAATCCAGCCTAAGCTCATTATCTAAAATAATGCGCACCAAACCGAGCGCAGCGCGCCTAAGGGCATAAGGATCTTTTGACCCTGTTGGCCGCTCATCAATAGCCCAAAATCCAACCAGAGTATCGATTTTGTCAGCGAGCGCGACTGCGACAGCTACTGGATTTGACGGGACTGTATCTGAAGGACCCTGCGGCCGATAATGATCTTCAATAGCGATAGCGATATCTTTATCACCACCTTCGCGTTCATACATTAATCGGCCGATCTGTCCCTGCAAGGAGGTAAATTCGATGACCGTCTGTGTAACCAGGTCACATTTGGCAAGCTTGGCCGCCTGTTCGGCTTTATTTGCGTCAGCGCGCGTTTTAGAAGCCAGTTCCCGAGCCAGTGCAGCGACCCGCTCTGCCTTATCTTTGATTGAGCCAAGCTTCTTGTGGAACACAACCGTATCAAGCTTGTCATAATAGTCCTCGAGCTTTGATTTTGCGTCTTCACTTTGGAAAAAGCGAGCATCCGCCAGCCGGGCCGACAAAACCCGACTATTTCCCGCAGAGATAGCCTTCCCGCCATCCGGCGCTATTTGATTAGCAACGACAATAAAATTAGGGGCTAAAGAACCCGTTTTCGGATCGCGAACCGCAAAATATTTTTGATGGTCGCGCATTGAAAGCCGGATCACCTCCCCGGGCAGCTCCAAAAAGGCCGGATCCATATCTCCTAATATAACAACCGGCCACTCGGCCAAACCTGCAACCTCATTTAACAAGCCCTCATCCGCAACAAGTTCCAGACCAGCTTTTTCACACAATGCCTTAGCATCTGCTGCAATTTTGGCTTTACGATCCGCCATGTCCAAAAGCACATGACCTTTACCTTCGAGCTGCTTTTTATAATCCGCAAAAGATTTAATTGTGAAAGGTCCTCGCCCATGCTGGCGGTGGCCTTCTGTGCTGTCGCCTGCCGTGATGCCGCCAGCTTCAACGGGAATGACCTCACCGTCCAACAAGCAGATCATACTTTGCAAGGGACGCACCCAGCGAAATGTTGTGCTTCCTGACTTCATACTTTTCGGCCACGGAAAGCTATTCATCACCTCGGGAATGATATCTTTAATGATATCGGCAGAGGCCCGCCCACGCTTCTCGATCTTGGCCACATAGAACTGGCCTTTTTTATCATCCTTTATCATGGCTTCGGAAATATCAGACAGACCCGCAGCTTTCATAAATCCAGCCAGTGCCTGCTCGGGCGCGCCAACCCGCGGGCCCTTGCGTTCATCACTGATGTCCGGACTCTTAGCCGGAATATCAGCTTTAAACCCGATCCGCCTTGGCCCCGCCCAGTGGTGAGCGTTATCAATACTAAGACCGGATTTACTCAAACCTTCAATTAACAGCTTGCGCAGATCCTCGGCAGCCCGCTTTTGCATGCGCGCCGGGATTTCTTCGCAAAAGATTTCAAACAAGAATTCCGTCATGCCTATCTCCACGCCTTGGCAGGAATAGCTGCGTCAATGGCCACGTAGGATTCAGCGCAACCTCTGGCCAGATCGCGGACACGTTTAATATATTCCTGTCGCTGAGTTGGTGAAACCACACCGCGCGCATCCAGCAAATTAAATAAATGCGACGCCTTGAGCGCATATTCATAAGCTGGCAGCGGAAGAGGTTTTTCAAGAGCGAGCAGGTACTTGCATTCACGCTCGCTATCTTCGAACCAGCGAAGAAGCCTCTCCGTATCAGCGTGCTCAAAATTATAAGTGGATTGCTGCACTTCATTTTGGTGAAATACATCTCCGTACAGCACTTCTGGCGTAGTATCGGTTGCGTCTGTGAATACCAGATCATACACATTTTCAACACCCTGCACATACATGGCCAAGCGCTCAAGCCCATAGGTAAGCTCGCCGGAAACCAGATCTACATCCAGACCACCCACTTGCTGGAAATAGGTATATTGTGAGACTTCCATACCATCGCACCAGACTTCCCAGCCTAGGCCCCATGCTCCAACTGTTGGGTTTTCCCAATCATCTTCAACAAATCTGATGTCATGCAATTCCCGATCAATCCCGATAGCATCCAGCGATCCTAAATAAAGATCCTGCATATTGGGCGGGTTTGGCTTCATTATAACCTGATATTGATAGTAATGCTGCAGGCGATTGGGATTCTCTCCATAACGTCCATCTGCGGGACGGCGAGACGGCTGAACATAGGCTACGTTCCAGGGTTTGGGCCCAAGTGATCTTAAAACCGTAGCTGGGTGTAATGTTCCCGCACCCACTTCAAGATCAAAGGGTTGCAAAATTGTGCATCCCTTATCAGCCCAGTAATTCTGTAAGGTCAGGATCAGGCCTTGAAATGATAATGATTTCGACTCGGTTTTCGCCATGGTTTTGCTCAGCTGCGTTTGGGCGCAACCTATAAGGATAGTTCGTAATTTCAAGCATTATTGAGCGGAAAGCCGCGCTAACTATCTCGGTAAATTTCTGGCCCTAAATCTGCAGCTTCCAGAAGCTCGATTGCAGCCTGATAATCCTCTTTGACCACACAAAGCCGGCGCGGGATTATCCCAATAGACCCCTCCATTAGGCTCATATTCGCATCCATGATAAAGCTCTCAATATCCTCTGAGCGTAGGAGCACTTCAGCAAAATTGAGTGTTACGGGATTTGTGGTCGCAATCAGTGTTATCATAATGTCCTGCGGCGTCTTCACGCCCCTATTTCTCTTGCCCCGTTCTTTTATAGAGACTATCTTAGCAGTGGAGAGAAAAATAGGAAGCCCGCTTGAACGCACCAGCGCATATCAAAAAAAGTGCCCATACTGCCAATCCTGCTGAGCATCTGGCCTTGCTGGCCACCGATGACATGAAGGATGTGAACGCCATTATTCTTGAGCGCATGCAAAGCCCGGTCGGTATGATACCGGATCTGGCCCAACACCTGGTTGAGGCTGGCGGCAAAAGGCTGCGACCTTTGCTGACAATTGCCTGTGCCCATTTATGCGGCGGCGTTGAAACTGCGCATCAAAAACTTGCAGCTGCGGTGGAATTTATTCACAGCGCGACGCTCCTGCATGATGATGTTATCGATGAAAGCGATTTACGCCGCGGCCAAAAAGTCGCCAATCGTATCTGGGGCAATTCCGCTTCTATTCTGGTCGGGGATTTTCTATTTGCACGCGCCTTTAACCTGATGGTTGAAACAGGTTCGCTGACAGCACTAGATATTTTATCCACTGCATCATCCATCATTGCCGAAGGTGAGGTACATCAGCTCGCTGCACTGCGCAAAGTTGATATGCCTGAAGAAACCTATATGCACGTCATCGGTGCCAAGACTGCGGCGCTGTTTGCAGCAGCCTGCGAAGTCTCTCCTGTCATTTCTGATCGACCTGACTCTGAAAAAGAAGCGCTGCGGCGCTATGGGCAGAATCTCGGCATTGCCTTCCAGCTTGTCGACGACGCCTTGGATTATGGCGGATTTGAAAGCGCGCTTGGAAAAAGCGTTGGCGATGATTTCCGTGAAGGGAAACTCACTTTGCCCGTTATCCGCGCAATTGCCAAAGCCGATGAGGATGAATTAGCCTTTTGGACAAAAGTTATTGCGGATCACAAGCAAGACGAAACAGATCTCGAAAAGGCTGTATCCATATTACGCCGTACCGGCTCTTTGGATGCTACAATTGAGCTGGCCCGTCATTACTCAAGTCAGGCACGTCAGACACTCGAAATCTTTGCCCCTTCCGAGTGGCGCTCAACGCTGGAAGAGCTTTCTGACTATGTGGTTGACAGGGTTAGTTAAACCTGCGTCCCGCTAATATATACACCACTAACAACATTGCAGATGGTATCAGGATGAAGCTGATATATTGATGTCCATTTTGAGGGACTATCCATAATGAGCCCAAGGCCAAAAACAAACCGGCCAATCCATAAAGAAATGCCACAGCCATATGTGAATAACCATGACCGATCAGTCTCTGATATAAATGCTGGCGATGAGGTTCCATCAAATTTTCGCCGCGCTTTAATCGAAGCAACATGGTCAAAAGACTATCTGCGAGAAATGGCAAGATAAGTACAGGTGCAATATAAACCGGTAAAGCCCCGTCAGCTTCGCGGCAAAGCCAAAGCGCCGCAACGGCATAGGTAAATCCAATCGTCAAAGACCCGACATCGCCAGCGAAAATACGGGCTCTTGATCTAAAATTGTAAGGCATCAAACCTATTGCTCCGGCTGTTAACATAACCAGCAATATAGGAGTTTGATCCGCGCCAAGGACAGCCGCAACACCCGCCAGACAGCTGCTTGCAACCCCCATCACAACCAACATCAATCCATTAGAACCGTCCATAAAGTTGACAATATTGGTCACTACGAAAACCCAAAGGAAAGAGCCAATAACAGCAAGAACAAGCGGAATAGACATAGCCAACTGACCTGCCGGCAATATGGTGACCGGTCCCGTAACCCAGACTGCACCAGCTGAAAGCACTGCCAGTACAAATAGCTTTAATATCGCTGGAAGCGTATAAATATCATCCATGAGGCCCAAAAATCCAACCGCCCATATTAAAGCCAGTATTTGAGAAAATTCAGGTGACAACACACCGTTATGGCTGATCAACAGGCTCATTAATCCCAGAGCGGCTAGAATACCCAGGCCGCCACCTGTGGGGATAATAACTTTATGATTTGAACGGTTATCCGGCACATCACCAATTCCGGCCAGGACCATAAATCCACTGACTGCCAATGAAACCGCGATGCCAAAAACAAAAAACATGGTGAGACTCATGCACTATCCCCAAGCAATACCGATTGCACCCACCAGTCAGGATAGTTTTTGGATATAATTGCCGCTGCGGCTTCTGCATCACCCGTAGTATCAAAAACTCCAAAACACGTTGCCCCAGATCCTGACATGCGAGCAAGCTCCGCACTTCCAAGCTCTGAGAGAAGTTCAGATATTTCAGGCTCCACCTGTAAAGCAGTCAATTCCAAGTCATTGCGGCTCTTCACAGCTCTCCCCAGCAAAGACCCTACTGGCTGCTCCAAATCACCTCTAATATCTCCGGCGTCATAAGTTTCAAAAACCTTCCCTGTCCTTACCTGGACACCATTATTTACCAAAACGGCTGGTAAGCTTCCCATAGCCGGTAAAAGATCGATTTTTTCACCAATCCCGCTCATAATACAAGTTCGAGATTGAAGGCAGACAGGGACATCCGCACCCAGTGACAGAGCAATTTCATGCCAGCTTTCATCAGATAAATTCCCGTAATTTTTCAACAATCTCAGTGCCGCTGCTGCGTCTGCACTGCCGCCGCCTATCCCAGACGCTATTGGGAGGTTTTTGACCAACTCAAATTTTAAAGGTGGCAAGTCAATCTGGGCTCTTACAGTCTCATAAGCCTTCAAGATCAAATTGCTATCATCCGTTTCAAGACCTTTAGAAAATGGCCCTCTAATCGCCAGGGATGTTGTGTCTGCCCTCTCACACGATAGCTCATCGCCATAATCTGCAAACACGACCAAGCTGGATAATGGATGATAACCAAAATATCTGTCGGATGCTTTATCAACCAATTTCCCTACATGCAGGTTCAGGTTAATTTTTGCCCGGGCAATTTCCTGGCCCATAATTATTTAGAATGCGCCGCCTTGAGACCATCTTTTAATTTGGCCTCAATATTCTTACGCTCTTCCTCCGTAGGATCATATTCAAGGGCGCGCTCCCACTGATATCCGGCTTCACGAAACCGCCCCAGTTTCCAATAAACATCTCCAAGATGATCAATAATTGTAGCGCTGTTAGGAGTCAGCTCCACAGCCTTTTCTAAATTTACTCTCGCTTCGCTATATTGCCCAAGTTTGTAATGCGCCCAGCCAAGACTATCAACGATAGCGCCGCTACGCGGCTCCAGTTCAATAGCCTTCTCAATCATATTAAAGGCTTCGGTCAGGTTTTCACCCCTGTCGACCCAGGTATACCCAAGATAGTTCAATGCATCGGCGTTATCAGGATCAATCTCCAAAACTTTTTTGAAATCCGCGACGGCTTTATCCCACTGTTTTTCACGTTCATAACTAATGCCGCGAAAATAAAGCGGTTGTGTATTCGCCTTGATCTCTTCCTCAGTCATTGAGTCAACAAGAGCGATATAAATTGGAAGGGCTTCTTTATAATTTTCTCGGATCAAACGAGCTCGTCCAAGTGATTCACGAGTTGTAAAGGAGGGATATTTAGCATTCGTCTCTTCGAGAACCGCCATAGCTTTACCATCTTGATCAAGGTCGAAATATACATTGGACTCAGCCAGACGCGCTGCCACAACGTAATTGTTGTTATCATCAATAGATTGATACAGGCTAAGAGCTTCTTGCTCTCGCTCGGTCTCTTCGAGAAGCGCTGCTAAAAAATACTTTATTTTTCCACTATCAGGGTCAAGAATTCGGGCTTGACGCAGGTAAACTTCGGCAACATCAACAGCGCGATTTCTCAGAAAAAACCCATAAGCAGCTTCAGTAAGCGCCCAGGCAGCTTCCTGCTGCGGCGTTAAAGTTTCTGTAATGGACCCACCGGCTTCTAAAACATCAATATAATGCCGGATCGGACCTGAATCGAAATTCCCATTATCCGTGTTGAATTTCTTCAATAGCTCAAGAGCTTTATCATTTTGCGCGGCCTGAGACAAAAGACGTGCCCGCGATAAAGCAATTTCTGTTGGCGCAACTCCGGCTGCCGCCGCAAGATCATAACTTTCCATCGCCTTTTCAATATCGCCTTGCGGACCTGCCATATTGGTTTGCATAGCCAAGGCCAAAACCTGAAAATACGGCCCCCCGCCAAGGCTGTCATGAACCTTTGCAGCAGCTTCGCTATTGCCTTGTGCAGACAAGGACCAACCCCGCATAATATCCATCAGGATTTTTACGCTAAGGTCATTTGTATCAAGCTCAAAATACTCATTGGCTTTATCATATTGGCCTTGCGCAAAGGCCTTGGCCCCCAGAACGGCGCGCGACATGGGCTCATTAGGGTTGGACGAGAGAATATTTCTCGCAAGAACGCGGGATAAATCCACATCCCCAGCTGTTATGGCCGATGTAACAGCCCTACGACCCAGATCCGTATTGGTTTCATCCAGAGCAAAAGCCCGTGAATAATAAGTGGAACGGCTTTCTGCATCATCTATATAGTTTGCGTAACTCCCGACTAGATAATCAGCAAATAAGCGAGCATCAGACCCAGCCTGAATATCCGACTCAGTTACAGGCCCTGTAGAGACACAGCTGGATGTTAGCGCCAAAGCGGCGACCGAAAGTAAAAAGCGCTTCATATTCAGCGTTATTACATGTTTGGGTAGTTGGGGCCACCCCCGCCTTCAGGTACACACCACACAATATTTTTACTGGGGTCTTTAATGTCACAAGTTTTACAGTGCACGCAGTTCTGAGCATTGATTTGGAACTGTGGATTTGATCCATCATCATCGCGCAGAATTTCGTAAACGCCAGCCGGACAATAACGTTGTGCAGGTTCATCAAACTCGGGCAAGTTTACATCAATTGGAACATCAGTGTTGATAAGCTTCAAATGCGGTGGCTGCTCTTCACCGTGATTTGTTGCAGAAAAACTGACATTAGTCAGGCGGTCAAATGACAGCACACCATCAGGCTTGGGATATTCAATGGTTTTATAATCTGATGCTTTGCCTGTTGACTGAGCATCATCCTTTCCATGTTTTAGCGTTCCCAGCGGGTTGAACTTAAACAGATTTGAAACCCACATATCAAACCCGCCCAGCATCATGCCGCCAAGCAGTGGTCCGAATTTGGCATTAAGCGGTGCCACATTGCGAACAGCTTTAAGGTCTTTTCCAACAGGGCCTGTACGCAGCTCATGATCATAGTCCGCAAGTACATCGCCTTTGCGGCCATTCTTAAGAGCAGCCGCAGCAGCTTCAGCGGCCGCTATACCGGACAACATAGCATTATGATTACCTTTGATGCGAGGCAGATTTACGAGTCCAGCAGAACACCCCAGTAAGGCTCCGCCTGGGAATGCTGACTTAGGAATGGACTGATATCCGCCCTTGGTCACAACCCGAGCACCATAAGCGACACGTTTACCGCCTTCGAGCACTTTGGCGATGTCAGGATGATGCTTCCAGCGCTGGAATTCACCGTAAGGATAAAGGTGAGGATTTTTGTAATTAAGGTCGATAATGTAACCAACATAAACCTGATTATTTTCCAGATGATACATGAATGATCCGCCGCCAGCTTTCCAGCCCAGCGGCCAGCCCAAAGTATGGGTGACTTCGCCCTGATTGTGATTTTCAGGCTTAACTTCCCAGATTTCTTTCATACCTAAGCCGAATTTAGGAACGTCTGAAAATTCATCCAGGTTATATTTTTCAATGACCATTTTAGAGAGCGAACCACGCGCCCCCTCTGACAAAAATACATATTTGCCATGTAGCTCCATGCCGGGTTCGTAATTGGGCCCTTTGGTGCCGTCTTTTTCTATGCCGAACTCACCGGCAACGACGCCTTTAAGCTCACCGTCAGAACCATAAACAAGGTCCGAGCACGCCATACCCGGAAAAACCTCAACACCCAGACCCTCAGCCTGCTCAGCCATCCAGCGGCATACATTACCCATTGAGACAACATAATTACCGTGATTATTCATCAAGGGCGGCATGAGAAAATTAGGGATGCGGAATGATCCGCTGGGGCCCAGCGCCAGAAAACGATCAACTTTAACCTCGGTATGCAAAGGCGCGCCCTTATCTTTCCAATCCGGAATAAGGGCATCTAGACCGCAAGGATCAAGAACAGCTCCAGAGAGAATATGCGCTCCGACCTCAGAACCTTTTTCCAGCACAACAACTGAAATATTTTCATCGAGCTGTTTCAAACGAATAGCGGCCGACAAACCTGCCGGACCGGCTCCCACGATCACTACATCATATTCCATGCTTTCGCGTTCTATGGCTTCGGACATATTCACCCTCTTTTTTATCTTTACAGCTCTAGGCTCTTCCAAATTCCCGCCGCACGGCGTATTTCATCTGGCAATAAACGGTAATGATGGCTGGGTAAAGTGTTCGCTTTGTCTCGGGGTAAATAGAAATACATAGTAAAATTATGACTGATATTTTAAATTTAGGCTGGGAAGAATGGGTTGGGCTACCAGACCTGTCATTGCCAGCGATCAAAGCCAAAGTGGATACGGGGGCGCGCACCTCTGCGCTGCACGCTGTAGCCATTGAACCTTTTGGCACTGAAAAGAACCCGCAAGTGCGTTTTATTATGCACCCTGACCCAAATGATCCCACAATTGAGGTCATTTGCTCAGCTAAGGTTATTGATCGGCGCATGGTTACGTCATCCAATGGGGTTGCTGAAAGCCGCTATGTCATACGCACGCCCATAACCATTGGCGGTGAAAGCTGGACCATCGATTTATCGCTGACCAATCGGGAAACCATGGGATACCGCATGCTTATAGGCCGGTCCGCCCTAAAAAAAGGTGTCTCAGTCGCGCCCGGAGCCTCATTCCAGCAGCCCTTACTCAGCTATGATCTGTACAAGAAGCGTCACCGCAAAGGCGGCGCACCCAGACGCCCCCTTCGCATTGGCATACTCACCCAGGAACCCAATAATTATTCCAACACACGAATGATTGCTGCTGCTGAAGAACGCGGGCATGTCATAGAACCCATAACGACCAGCCGTTGTTACATGGTCATCAATAATGAAAAGCCAGAGGTTCATTATGATGGCAAACCCCTACCGCGGTTTGACGCCATTATACCGCGCATCGGATCTAAGATTACCTTTTACGGCATGGCTGTTGTTCGCCAGTTTGAAAGCATGGGCGCCTATTGCCTAAACCCGGCTATTGGAATTGGCAGCTCTCGGGACAAGCTTTTAGCCCATCAGATATTGGCCCAACATAAACTCGGCATGCCCAACACAGCTTTTGCCAGATCGTCACGGGATACGCAGGGGATTATAGATCTCGTGGGGGGCGCGCCCGTAGTGGTAAAACTTTTGGAAAGCACGCAGGGCAAAGGCGTTGTACTGGCAGAAACCCGGAAAGCTGCCACAGCCTTGGTTGACGCCTTTCGCGGCTTGGATGCTCACTTCCTGGTTCAGGAATTTGTCAAAGAGGCCGCTGGCAGTGACATTCGCTGTTTTGTCGTCGACGGAAAAGTTGTCGGGGCCATGATGCGAACGGCCAAAGCCGGAGAGTTCAGATCAAATATTCATCAAGGCGGATCTGCACGGAAGGTAAAGCTAACGCGCGACGAACGCAGCGCCGCGATTAAAGCAGCTAAAGTCCTTAAACTAAACGTTGCCGGTGTCGATGTCTTGAGGAGTGATACAGGTCCAAAAGTCTTAGAGGTCAACTCGTCACCGGGCCTACAAGGCATAGAAAAAGCCACTGGCAAAGATATCGCCACCAGCATTATTGAATGTATTGAAAATAATGTGGGAACCGTGTTTCATAGTCCCGTAAAACAAACCCGTAAGCGTAAAACAAAACAGAAGACAGGTTAGGTCAAATTGGAACAGGCGCTTAAATCGCTGCTATCATGGTGGGAAGTTGCGGGTGTCGATGTGCCCGATATCCCAAAAGCGCCGCCGCGCCGCAGACCCGCCGCTGTAAAAGCAAAGCCGTCCAAGCCTCCAGTTGCCAACCCGACACAAGCCAAACCAGAAAGTCCAAACGCTGCCCCCCAACTCGCCAAAGTTAAAACTTTGGATGATCTAAGTAAAATCATTGCAGGCTTTGACGCTGGCGAAATCAGCGACCATGCCCGTCAAAGCGTCTTTGCACGTGGTAATCCCGAAGCTGATATTATGATCATTGGCGAAGCACCGGGCCGTGACGAAGACATCCAAGGCAAACCCTTTGTCGGAAAGTCGGGTCAGCTGCTGGATAAAATATTTGCGTCAATAGGCCTGACAGAAGAGGCTTTTTATATAACCAATGTTGTCAATTGGCGCCCCCCTGGCAATCGAAATCCATCCCCCGAAGAAATCGAAATATGCCGACCTTTTCTGGACAAACATATGGCGCTTATAGATCCTAAAATTATTGTCCTTGTCGGCGGCGTTTCTTTTTCTGCGCTCACGGGGCGAACAGGCATAATGAAAAATCGCGGCCAATGGACCACTTTAACAGTCAACGGACGTGATGTTCCGACACTGCCCATTTATCACCCCGCCTTCCTGCTAAGGCAGCCCGTCCTTAAGAAAGATGCCTGGATGGATATGCTGGCCCTGCGGGCAAAAATAGACTCCCTATAATATATTAAACCAAGCTTAATGGAGATGAAAATGCGAAATCTGTTTCCTATAATTGTTTGTGCGGTCCTCACATTATCAAGCTGCGAGAATAAATCAGATACGCCTCAACAAACAGTCAAGTCCGCCGCCGTAGAAGAAAGTAAAACGCCGGCTCCTGCTGAGACCGATAACCGGCTTGTCGTCTTGAACAAAATTACAGATGGCGTCTGGTTACATACTTCGTCTCAGGATGTGCCGGGATATGGCGTTGTGCCATCAAATGGCTTGGCCGTAAAAAATGGTGACGAGATCATCCTTGTGAACACGGCCTGGGGCGAATTAGCAACAGTAGAACTGATTGATAAAATCAAAGCCGAAACGGGACTCGAAGTTAAGAAATTAATCGTCGGACATTTTCATCCAGACAGCCTGGCCGGGCTGGACTGGCTCGAATCCAAAGGCGTGGAAGTGTTCGCTCATCCTTCTACACCTGGCCTTTCAGCTCAGCGCGGCACGCCCATTCCCAATACATCTGTGCCTGAACTCGCCAAGATCGGAACTCGGGTCAAAGTTGGACCCGTTGAAGTGTCCTATCCCGGCCCGGCCCATACGGAAGACAATCTTATGGCCTATGTCACAGGCCCGAAAATTTTATATGGCGGCTGCATGATCCGGGCGGCCAATCACAAAAGCCTGGGCAATCTTACAGATGCTAATATTGAAAAATGGCCTGATGCTTTGAAATGGGCCAAGCAGACGTATCCGGAAACCAAAATGACCATTCCAAGTCATGGCAATCCAGAAGCCGGAATTACCCTGATAGACCATTCTTTAGGCCTTTTGGAAAAGCACAAAAACCAAGCTAAAAAATAAGCTTTGGGCCACAAAAAAGGCTGCCCAAAGGCAGCCTTATAAAATGAAACGGGTGAAAAACCGTGAAACGTGGGTGTGAAACGGAAGTTTCACGCAAACTAAGCTGTAATCATTGCGGATTAACCGCCCATGGCTCCGGTGACAAACTTCATGGTTTGCTGACCACCATTTGTGTATTCTTCCTGACCTTTAGGATCTGTAATTTTGTCCAAATTCGCCATGACGTTTTCTGCCGTCTGCTGCTCAGGCGGTAAGTGAATACCCCGGGTCTCGTAAACCTTGGTCGCTGCGAAGCCGCCAGCGCCAGCGCACATGATCAAGCGGTTAGGCGCGTCGTCACACACAAGCGGAATCAAACCCGCTGTAACGCTTTCAACAGTCAAAGCCGCCAAGGCTTCATCGGGCATTAAGCCTTCCGTCATACGCGTGGCCGCGGTGGGCGATAAAGCATTGACCCGGATATCATATTTAGCGCCCTCGAGACATAAAGTATTCATCAGTCCGATCACGCCTGTCTTTGCTGCTCCGTAATTGGTCTGGCCAAAATTACCGTAATTACCGGATGATGATGTTGTCATCACGATCCGGCCATATTGATTTTCTTTCATATGGTTCCAGACCGCCTTGGTACAAATAGCCGAGCCCATTAAATGCACATCAAGCACAAGCCGGAAATTATCCATTTCCATTTTGGAAAATGACTTATCCCGCAATATGCCTGCATTATTGACCAGGATGTCCACCTTGCCCCATTTGGCGATAGCTGCATCGACCATGGCCTGAACTTCATCTTCTTTAGTAACATTGGCACCGTTGGCCATAGCTTCGCCGCCCAGGGCTTCAATCTCGGCAACCACCTGCTCAGCCATAGTTTTCGATCCGCCCTCACCGTGGACATTGCCCCCAAGATCATTCACGACAACTTTGACGCCGCGCCGGGCAAGCTCCAAAGCGTGAGATCGGCCAAGGCCGCCGCCCGCGCCGGTCACAATGGCGACGCGGTCTTTAAATTCAACTGTACTCATGTTTAAGCTACCTCAAATAATCCAGCCGCGCCCATGCCGCCGCCAATACACATTGTTGAAACAACATATTTCGCGCCGCGTTTTTTGCCTTCAATCAAAGCGTGGGCGACCATGCGCGCACCGCTCATGCCGTAAGGGTGGCCAATAGAAATAGCGCCGCCATTAACATTCATGATCTCGTTCGGAATACCAAGCTTGTCACGGCAGTAAATAACCTGAACCGCAAAAGCTTCATTCAGTTCCCAAAGATCAATATCATCCATTTTAAGACCATTTGCCTTAAGCAGTTTTGGAATTGCATAAACCGGCCCAATACCCATCTCGTCTGGCTCAAGGCCGGCAACAGCCATACCGCGATAAATACCCAGCGGTTCAAGATTGCGCTTGGACGCCTCTTTGGCTTCCATCAAAACAGAGACGGAAGCCCCGTCAGATAGCTGTGATGCATTACCAGCCGTGATAAAAGCTTCCGGGCCGCGAACGGGTTTTAATCCGGCCAGACCTTCAAGTGTTGTTGACGGGCGGTTGCCTTCATCCTTTTCCAGCTTGGTATCCACTTGAGAAATCTCGCCGGTCTCTTTGTTTTTAACCATCATGGTCGAAGCCATTGGCACGATCTCAGCGTCAAAAGCGCCTGCCTGCTGCGCGGCATGTGTGCGTTGCTGACTCTGCAAAGCATATTCATCCTGAGCTTCACGCGAGACGCCATAACGATTAGCCACGATCTCGGCCGTATCAATCATTTGAATATAGGCTTTGGGGTGATTTTTAAGAACGGTTGGATCAGGCGCAACCCGCATTTCCGGTGTTTGAACCATGG
>JAHDGM010000034.1 GCA_020627655.1 Hellea sp. | reverse complement strand
CCTCCCATGGTAGAAATCGAAGAAATTTTCGCCAGGGAAATCCTGGACAGTCGTGGCAATCCCACTCTTGAAGTTGATGTAACCCTGTCTGATGGGGCTTTTGGTCGTGCAGCTGTGCCCAGCGGCGCGTCAACAGGTGCTTATGAGGCTGTAGAGCTTCGGGATGGCGATAAAACCCGTTATGGCGGTAAAGGTGTGATGAATGCCGTTACCAACGTCAATACTGAAATTGCGGATACGCTATACGGCCTGGACGCTGAAAACCAGCGCGGTATTGACCAGATACTCATTGATCTCGATGGGACAGAAAACAAGGCACGTCTTGGTGCTAATGCCATCCTTGGCGTTTCACTCGCCCTTGCGAAAGCTGTCGCTAACTCCCAGCAAGTGCCGCTATATCGATATGTGGGCGGCTCTAACGCTCATGTTCTGCCCGTGCCTATGATGAATATTATCAATGGCGGAGAACACGCGGATAACCCAATTGACGTCCAAGAGTTCATGATCATGCCTGTTGGAGCGAAAAGTTTTTCAGAAGCTTTGCGTATGGGCGCTGAAATTTTTCATGCCTTGAAAGGTAAGCTGAAAGCCGACGGTCATAATACGAATGTTGGCGATGAAGGTGGTTTTGCACCGGCTTTGGCGTCATCTGTAGCGGCTTTGGACTATATCATGAGCGCGATTGAAGCTGCGGGTTATAAGCCTGGAGAAGATATTTTCCTGGCACTCGATGTGGCATCAACCGAATTCCACAAAAACGGCAAGTATCATCTTAAAGGTGAAGGTAAAGTTCTTAGCTCGGAAGAGTTTGTCGATTATCTGGAAAACCTAGTTGATAATTATCCGATCATTTCCGTTGAAGATGGTATGGATGAAGATGATTGGGATGGTTGGGCCGAGCTGACGCGCCGTATTGGTGATCGTTGTCAATTAGTGGGTGATGATCTATTTGTCACAAATCCCAAGCGGCTCGCCAAAGGTATTGAAACAGCCGCTGCCAATTCCATCCTGGTAAAAGTCAATCAGATCGGCAGCCTGTCAGAGACACTTGATGCTGTTGATCTGGCTCATCGGTCTGGCTTCACGGCAGTCATGAGCCACCGCTCCGGAGAAACGGCAGACACAACCATTGCCGATCTGGCTGTTGCGACCAATTGCGGACAAATCAAGACGGGTTCGTTGGCTCGTTCTGATCGTCTGGCAAAATATAATCAGCTGTTACGGATTGAAGAACAGCTCGGCGAGATGGCTGTTTATGCTGGCGAAAGCGTCCTGCCTTAAGGGTGAGCGCTCTCTCTAGCGCCTAAGGCTTGATAAATAACACCGGTCAGGACGATCATTCCGCCTATTAGTGTGGTCATGGCCGGAACTTCATTGACATATAGCCATACCCAGATCGGGCTGAGAACAACCTCAATAAGCGCCAGTATAGAGACTTGCGCGGCGGGGACATATTTAGCCCCGGTCATAACGCACCAAGTCCCTAGGCCAACTTGAAATACCCCCAGACCCAGGCACAAGATCAGGTCTTTGATTGTCACTTCGAAACTGCCGATAAACGGCACCATCATTGGCAATAATAACAATCCGGTTAGGGCGCTGAGTAGGATAACATTTGCCTGTGGTATGGTCCGCATAGTTACAATAACGGCGGCATAAAATATGGCCATGATTGCCGCGAGCATCATGCCAAAGAGGCCTTCGTCATTAAGGCTGGATCCGAAAATCACTGTGACGCCAAATAAAGCAATCGCCATGGCGGCCATGGTCCGCCGGGTAATGGGCTCTTTGATAAAGATCCAGGCCAAGACGGCTGCCACAAGCGGGGTCAAGGAGATGATAAAAACAGAATTGGCGACTTTGGTATATTGAAAGGACATGACCAGAAATGTCCCCGACAGGGCCATGAAGAGGGCCGCCATACCGCCACGCCAAGTCAGGTTTTTAAACTCATCTTTGATGGAGAGTTTACGGTTTAGGAAAAAGATAAGTGAGAAAAAGACGGCTTGCCCAATGGCTCTGTAAAAAACAATTTGAGGCCCCGTGGCCCCATCTTTTGCCCGGTCAACCAGACCCAATAAGGAGAGCAGGGCGCCGCCAATAATGACTAGGAAGACGGCTTGCCCATAGCTGGGTTTTGACTGTGAAGTTTTGAGCATTACAGACATAAAGGTCCCAAATAACTGGAACCTTTCCATCTATCCCAATTTATGGTCCTTATACTCTTCTTTGAGCTTACGCTTAAGAACTTTACCTGTGGCGCCAAGAGGCAGGGCCTCTTTGAATACTATTTCATCAGGCAGCCACCATTTAGCGCATTTATTAGTAATGCAGGTTTTGATTTCATCTACATTGGGCTCTTTTCCTGGAACAGGCTGAACAATCAGGAACGGACGTTCCTGCCATTTTTCGTGGCGAAGACCAATGCAGGCAGCCATAGCGACGTCCGGATGATCCATCGCCGCATTTTCGACTTCGATTGAGCTGACCCATTCACCGCCGGATTTAATAACGTCTTTTGAACGGTCTGTGATTTCAAGATAACCCTCAGGATGCAAGGCTCCGACATCGCCGGTTTTAAACCAGCCATCATCGGTAAACGCATCCGACCCGGCGCCCTTGAAGTAACCGGATGCGACCCATGGGCCGCGAACATGCAGGTGACCGGAGGCCTCGCCGTCTTCGGGCAGGAGGTTGCCTTCGTCATCGACAATACGCATTTCAACGCCGAAAATCCGCCGACCAGCATAAAGTTTATATTTAACCGTATCATCGTAATCTGCGTCGAGCATTTCAGGAAGGGGGCAATAAGTCGTGCCCAGCGGGCTGGTTTCGGTCATACCCCAACCTTGCTGCATAGGAATGCCTAGATCTTGTTCATAGGCGCGCAGAAGGCTTTCTGGCAGAGCAGAGCCACCGACAAGCGCTTTTTTAACCGTTGGCAGGCTTTCACCATTTTGTTTTACGTGATTGTAAATGCCGAGCCACACTGTCGGGACGCCCGCCATGAGTGTGACTTTTTCCTGATTGATCATTTTTGTCAGATTAGCACCGTCAAGACCGGGGCCAGGCATAACAAGCTTAGCGCCTACCATAGCCGCAGAATAAACCAGTCCCCAGGCACTGACGTGGAACATTGGAACAACAGCCAGGATAGAGTCGCCTGATCCGCCGCCGATAACATCATTAAAAGCACCCGCCATGGCATGTAAAATAGTAGAGCGGTGAGAATAAAGAACACCTTTGGGATCGCCAGTAGTGCCAGATGTATAACAAAGCGTGCAGGCTGTGTTTTCATCAAACCGTTCCCAAACGATTGTGTCGGATGCGTCCTTGATAAAGCTCTCATAGCACTCAACTGGCGCTTTATAATCAGGCATGGAGCCATGATCACAGAGGGATATCCACTTCTTGACAGTTGGGCAGGCACCATGGATGCCATCCACGATCGGGCCGAAAGTTGTATCAAAGAACATCATGGTGTCTTCAGCATGATTGACCATCCAGGCTATTTGCTGAGGGTCAAGGCGTGGATTTATAGTATGAACAATGCCGCCGATACTGGAGACTGCATAATATATTTCAATATGGCGATAATTATTCCAAGCGATTGTGGCAACCCGGTCACCTTTTTTAAGACCGGCATCTAATAAGGCGTTGGCGAGTTTCCTAACGCGCGCAGCACAATCGGCCCAAGTATATCTATGTTCTGACAGATCGGTATTAAGCGTATAAATTTCCCGATTTCTGTGTACTTTTGCGGCATGCTCTATCAGGTCACTGATCATCAGTTCCTGTTTCATCATAAGACCTTGCATATCCATCCTCCGGTTTATTGATTATTATTTTATTCTACTTCCCAAACTTTCAGTGTGGGGTCAATATGCAGACTGACAGATTAGAAGGGTATTCTTAATGGAACTCGCTATTACGTTCGCTGATATCGAAAAAGCTGCCATAAGGCTTGCCGGAAGAACCAAGCCTACGCCTCTGATGCGCAGTGATGTTATAGACATGCTGACGGGTAAACAGATCTGGTTCAAACCGGAATGCACGCAAAAGGTAGGCGCGTTTAAATATCGCGGGGCTTATAACAGGCTTTCAGCAATGACGCCTAAGGAGCGCACTCGCGGCGTGGTGGCTTTTTCATCGGGTAATCATGCGCAAGGTGTTTCTCGCGCGGCTAAGGAATTGGGTGTATCGGCCACTATTGTAATGCCACTGGATGCGCCCAAGGTGAAGGTGGCTGGCGTTATGCGGGATGGGGCCAAGATCGTTTCCTATGACCGCCATAGTGAAAGTCGAGAGGAAATTTCGGCGCAAATCGCACGGGATGAAGGACGCATTATTGTTCCGTCCTATGATGATCCGTTTATCATAGCTGGGCAGGGAACCGTTGGGCTTGAAGTTGTTGAAGAAGCCAAAAGCAAGAATATCGGAATGGATGCTATCATCACGCCTATGGGCGGCGGCGGGCTTTGCGCAGGTATTAGCACGGCCGTTAAGGCGTTAAGCCCATCAACTCAAATATTCGGCGCGGAACCAAGTGAATATAATGATCATCAATTGTCGATTCGTGCTGGAAAACGTATAGCTTACGCTAATCCGGGGCCAACCTTATGCGATGCTATTATGACTCACATACCGGGGGAGCTGACTTTTCCCATTAATAAAATAAATGTTTCTGACGTTTTTACAGTCACAGATCAGGATTGTCTTATGGCTATGGCGATCATAAAGCGTGAGCTTGGCATACAGGTTGAGCCAGGGGGCGTTGTTGGTTTTGCCGCTGTTCTTAACGGCAACTTTGATGACACAGATATGGATTCAATTTGTGTGGTGCTGTCGGGCGGCAATGTTGATCCTGAAATCGCGGAACGCGCGGATGCGCTGCTGCTATAAACTAAAACGAACCATTGGTTACATCTTCGGTGACACGGTTGGCGGCAATATTGCCGTTCATTCGCGCCCGGTAAACCTGTATGTTTTCCATCACGCGCTGGACATAATTGCGAGTTTCAGAAAATGGAATGCTCTCCAGCCAGTCAATAGGATCGATTTCTCCCGTGCGCGGATCGCCATAGGCTTTCACCCATTGTTTCACGCGGTGGGCCCCGGCATTATAAGCGGCTGCGGCCATAATATAAGATCCATCAAAATCCCTGAGAAGGTCATGCAAGTGTAAGGCGCCAAGTTTGGCAGAATAATCGATATCACTGGTTAGCCGGTTTCTGTTGTAGGGAATACGGTGTTTGCGAGCGGTAGCGCGGGCTGTGGAATTGATCATTTGCATCATGCCGTAAGCGCGCGCTGAGCTGACAGCTGAGAGGTTGAACTCACTCTCTTGGCGAGCAATTGCCAGCACAAAAGGTTTGTCGAACTTTTCCGGAAGGTTCAAAATAGCATTTGGCATAGGATAGCCGGATTCCGTCAACATGCTTTGGAAACGGGAGGCCTGTTTGGCTGCTCTCACGGACGGTTTCATATAGCCAAAACTTTTGCCAAGTTGTGATAGTTGGCTCAGTTCTTCGAGGGAGCCGAGCGCGTCATCCATGTGAAAAGAAAAGACTGTATAATAATGCTCTTCACCGGCTTCGCCTAACAGCTTCATGGCTTGTACACGTCGATCAGCATTAAATGTGGCTTGTACTATTGGGGATTGGGCCTCCTGAGGCAAGGCGACTAAGCCACCGGATGAGAGTTTGTCGAAGGCTAAAAATCCATAAAATGTGTTCGAGAACTGGGCAGCGTCAGCATAGTGAACCTGCGCTTCGCTACTGCCCAGTGCGTCATGGGCGCGTCCTAGCCAGTAAGAGGCCCTTGAGATTGAAACTGGATAGCTCACGCCATTTCGCAGTGTTTGAAAATGCTGAGCCGCGGCAGTTGGCTTGTTGAGATATGTCAGGGCGAGCCAGCCGGCTAAAAACTCGGCTTCGGCAAAGCCTGAGCCCCGGCTCATGCCGTGATTTTGAGTGAGGTTATAGGCGTCTTGAAAACGGTTTTCCTCTATGGCCCAATAAGTCATGATTTTCCGTTCCCGCCAAAGACGTTCCTTGCCTTTGTCCGGTTCAGGGGCTCCGCTAATTTGTAGATACACAGGCAGCGCGTAGTCTTTGGTTTTCTTCTGGCGGCGCCATTTCGCGCGAGCATATAAAAGACCCGGGTCATTGCTCAAGGATGAAGGTACGCGCTTAATGGCAGCATCCATGCCGCTACGGTTACGTAATACGCGCATACGGGCATCCATAAGCGCCCGGTCGCCAGCGCTCATGAGCGGCAATAATCCTTCGACCTTGGGAAAATGTGAAGCCCCTTGCCAGATCAAATAATCTGCGCGAGCGGCATGATCTTCTGGGGTCAGGCGGTCTTTATGTGACTTGTATATTCTTTTTTGTCGGTCTCGTGTTAGCCGTGCTTCGCGCCAGGCGCGCTTCAGCCACATATCCCCGCTGGTCATATTGCCTTTTGCGTAATGAGCTTTGGCCAGGGCTGCTCGGCCTTCACCGGATACTGGCTCTCGACCTGCGAACCATGATAAGACCGTATTGGCGTTTCTGGGTTTATCAAGTAATCGGTATTCGGCTTTGGCCTGAATGCCTGTCATGCGCGGCCAGTCTGACAAATTTTGAACCACATAGGTCAGATCTTCAAAGCTGACTTCCGGATCCTTCATAGCTTGCACCCAAACCATGATATCTTTGGCCGTGGGATCAGCGAGCTTTTTGCGGTAATTCTCGACGCTGTTCCACTGCCGTTTTTTGGCAGCGCGCAACGCGCTTCGCAGCATACGGGCTTCATTGTCAACAAGGTGTGATGACAGCTGGGCAGGTTCAGGTTTGAGGCGAGGTGTGGGTATTTGTGCCACGCAAAGGACAGGCCACAGCCATAGTAATGCCGCAATGCTCACCCATATTTTTCTGAAGCCCACAATCATGCTTTGCCCATTAAGGTATAAATCAAATGAAACCGACTTGCGCCCCCCCGTCAAATCCAGTTAAGAGGCATTCAAATCGTAATGCCGAAGCATTCACACTAACATGCGTATAATGGCCGAAAGAGCAATATGATAAATGGATCAATTACAGCACTCGTCACACCTTTTCGAAACGGTGCCGTTGATGCCAAAGCCTTTCAAGACTTTATTGAATGGCAGATCGCATCGGGAACTCATGGATTGGTGCCTTGTGGTACCACAGGTGAGTCGGCCACATTAAGCGATGCTGAGCATAAAGAAGTTGTTGCATTATGTGTTGAAGCGGCAGCTGGACGTGTGCCTGTTATTGCTGGGGCAGGATCAAATGAAACCCGCGTTGCAATCGAATATTCGCGTCATGCCAAAGAATTGGGCGCTGATGCGGCCCTTGTTGTAACACCTTATTATAATAAACCCTCGCAAGAAGGTATTTATCAGCATTTTAAAGCCATTAACGATGCAGTCGATATTCCGATTGTCGTTTACAATATTCCTGGTCGTTCGGTCGTTGATATAACCAATGAAACAATGTCGCGACTGGCCGGGCTATCAAATGTAATTGGGTGTAAAGACGCTACGGGGGATATTTCCCGAGTCACAACTTTGACCGATATGTGTGGTGAAGCTTTCATCCAGTTGTCAGGGGATGATCCAACAGCCTTGGCCCATAGCGCACATGGCGGTCGCGGCGCAATCTCTGTAGGGTCAAACATTGCACCGACTGAATATGCGGCTTTTCATAACGCTTGCCTGGCCGGGGAGTACGTGAAAGCGAAGGCTATGCATGAAAAACTGGATCGCCTGCACAAGGATTTATTTTTAGACCCTAGTCCGGCACCTGCAAAATACGGATTGTCTTTGCTGGGGCGGATGACACCGGATGTCAGGCTTCCAATCACGCCATGCCGACCGGAAACTGAAACGGCTGTAAAAGCCGCTATGCAAAGGGCAGGACTGTCCTGGTAGGTCAATGGCCAAGAAAAAAGAAAATTCACAAAACAAGCTGATCGCGGAAAATCGCCGTGCGCGCTATGATTACGCCATTGAAGAGACTTTCGAGGCGGGTATTCAGCTGGTTGGAACTGAAGTTAAGGCTCTCCGTGAGGGCCGGGCAAATATTGCTGAAAGCTATGCCAGCGTTGAAGGCAATGAAGTCTATCTGATCAATGCTAATATTCCTATATATGCGCCTGCCAGTCAGTTTAACCACGCACCTAAGCGGCCTCGTAAACTGCTGCTTAAACGCCGGGAGATTAACATGCTTATTGGGGATATGCAGCGTAAAGGCCGAACTATTGTGCCGTTGAAAATGTATTTCAACAATACGGGGTTTGTGAAGCTCTTACTGGGCGTTGGTATGGGCAAGAAAAGCATTGATAAACGCGAAACTGAAAAGAAGCGTGACTGGCAAAAGCAAAAGGCCCGTCTGATGCGTGACAGAGGCTAGCTATTCTGGCTGTCCAGATATTGTCTGATATCGGCAAAGACCCCAAAGAACATATCTTCGGTCAGCCTTTTTGTATTAGTATTATATCTTGAGCAGTGATAGCTTGAGTAAAGCCGTGTATCTTTTTGAATTTCATATATTTTATGATGCCCGAAGGGGTGGTCTTTGAGCTTTAACCCCAGGGCTCTAATAGTGTTGTCATGGGATATTTTTCCCAGGGTCATGATGGCTTTAAGCGATTTTAAAGAGGCTATTTGATCCGTTAGAAAAGGACGGCAAGCTGTTCCTTCTGCGCCAATAGGTTTGTTTTGCGGTGGCAAGCAACGAATAGCATTGGTAATCATGGCCCGATTAAGCTTCAGACCGTCATCGGGGCGAGCGTCATAAATTCCTGTTGAAAATCCATATTTATCAAGGGCCGAATAAAGTAGATCGCCGGCCCAGTCGCCCGTAAACGGTCTGCCCGTTCGATTTGCTCCATGCATGCCGGGCGCAAGGCCGACAATTAGCAGCTGTGGGTCTGAATCACCAAAACTGGGAACCGGAGCGTTGTGGTAATCTGGGTGGCTTTCACGAAGGTCCAATAGAAAGTTTCTTAGGCGCGGACAGCGATCACAATCCCGATCGGGTTCTTTAAACATTATTCGCCTTTGTATTATCTAAAATAATCGGTGTAATCCGACTAAATAAGTGTTAGCGCACGTAAAATGAGACCTGTTTATATCGCTCTTGGCGCAAATTTGTCCAACCCAAAAGAAAGCTTTATCGGCGCTTTGAAAGCGCTGTCTGAAAAGGGCGTGGTAATTCTACGTGTATCCGGGCTTTGGCAAAGCCCTGCGTGGCCACCGGGACAGGGGCACCCTGATTATTTGAACGCCGTTGCAGCTGTACAATATAAAGGAAAAGCTGAAGATCTTTTAACTCTTATTCAGAGCGTGGAGCTGGATTTTGGCCGTGTGCGCTCGGTACGTAATGCTCCTAGAACACTGGATCTGGATATAATCGATTTTAAAGGGCAGATTCTGGGAGGGGATCGTCTTTCTTTGCCCCATCCTCGAATGTTTGTGCGGGGTTTTGTCCTTTTTCCATTATCAGAAATAGCGCCTCATTGGCAGGATCCCGTATCCGGTGAAAGGCTTGAGAGTTATATTGCGCAGCTCCCACTCTCGGATGTGGCGCCTATGTCTTATCAAGGCCGCTTTTATAGAGTTTGATTGTTCTGTAACGGTTCGCAACGTCATTTGGGTTTTCAAACGGATATGGCCTGTCATAGTAGCGTTTCGAAACAACATATTTGTCTAAAAGGATGTTATCAGGGGATATGCATAATTTTACACCTATATCAGCTCTTATTGGTGGGGCTCTCATTGGATTATCGGCGGTTTGGATGATGGCTATGTCGGGCCGGATTGCAGGTATTAGCGGTATTTTAGGTGGCGCTGTTGATATTAAAGGGCGTGCCGGAGATAAAATATGGCGTCTAAGCTTTCTCTTGGGGCTGATCATCGTACCGTTTATCATGATTTCTATACGGCCTGAGTTTGCAGTCTCTCAGTTTAAACTGACGGGTTGGCCTCTGATAATAGCGGGCCTTTTTGTTGGAATAGGGACACAAATGGGTAGTGGCTGTACCAGCGGACATGGCGTTTGCGGAAATGCGCGGTTTTCGGCACGGTCACTGGTGGCGACACTGACATTCATGGCAGCGGGAATATTGACGGTATTTGTCGCGCGGTATTTTGGACTTTACCTATGAAGATCGCGGCAAGTAGTTTTGTGGCCGGCGGCCTGTTTGGTGCAGGCTTGCTAATATCTCAGATGACTAATCCGGCTAAAGTTATTGATTTTCTTAACTTCTTTGCGGATCCAAGTCTGGCGCTTGTCATGGCTTCAGCATTATTGGTGACGTTTTTAGGCTACCGGTTTGTCTTGCGATCGGAGTCCCCCAAGCTGGATGATGTTTTTCATCTGCCAACATCACAGGATATTGACGCCCCTCTGATTGGCGGCGGCATATTATTTGGTGTTGGGTGGGGGCTTTCCGGTCTTTGTCCCGGACCGGCTCTCTCTTCAATTTCTTTTGCCGGTCCTAATATTGTTTATTTTCTGGCTGGCATGATCGGGGGTATCGTCCTATACAGGCTTATAAGAAAAAGGGCATAAGCCCAATCTCCAAATCAGTGAGCGCACATGGCAAATAAAGTTTTCAAGACGGCCGAAGAGGCCCTGTCAGGTCTGACCTTTGATGGTATGACTGTGATGTCTGGCGGTTTTGGTCTTTGCGGTATTGCAGAGAACCTGATTGTTGCTCTGCGGGACAGTGGTGCGAAAGGCATCACGGCAATTTCTAATAATGCTGGTGTTGATGGCTTCGGCTTGGGGCTTTTGCTGGAAACCCGGCAGATCAAAAAAATGATGAGTTCCTATGTGGGAGAAAACAAAGAATTTGAGCGTCAATATCTGGCTGGTGAATTAGAGCTTGAGTTTAACCCCCAAGGAACTTTGGCCGAACGCATTCGGGCAGGGGGTGCTGGTATTCCAGGCTTTTATACGAAAACGGGGGTCGGGACAGTGATCGCTGAGGGAAAGCCGACCCGCGAGTTTGATGGTGAATCTTATATCATGGAAACCGGACTGACCGCTGATCTTGCTATTGTTAAGGCCTGGAAGGGCGATACGGAAGGCAACCTTATATACAAGGCTACGGCTCGTAATTTTAATCCTATGATGGCCATGGCCGGTAAGGCTACTGTTGCTGAGGTGGACGAGCTGGTAGAACCTGGTGAGCTTGATCCGAACTTTATCCACACGCCCGGCATATTTGTGCAGCGTATCATTCAGGCCAAATGCGAAAAACGCATTGAACAGCTAACGACAAGGGAGCGTTCCTAATGGCTTGGACACGTGATGAAATGGCGGCGCGGGCTGCTAAAGAGCTGGAAGACGGGTTCTATGTTAATCTAGGCATTGGTATTCCTACATTAGTGGCTAATCATATTCCTGAAGGCGTGGATGTAACTCTGCAAAGCGAGAACGGTATGCTGGGCATGGGGCCTTTCCCTTATCCGGGCGAAGAGGATGCTGATCTTATCAATGCGGGGAAGCAGACTATTACAACCCTGCCTAAATCTACATTTTTCGATAGCGCAACCAGTTTTGCTATGATTAGGGGCGGACATATTGATCTCTCTATTCTGGGAGCCATGGAAGTCGCGGAAAATGGTGACATTGCCAATTGGATGATTCCGGGAAAAATGGTCAAAGGCATGGGCGGGGCTATGGATCTCGTTGCCGGGGTCAAGCGCTGTATTGCCGTCTTTGACCACACGAATAAGCGCGGAGAACCAAAGTTCCTTAAATCTTGTACATTGCCGCTAACGGGACAGAACTGTATCGGCATGGTGATAACAGATTTGGGCGTCTTTGTCCGTGAAGGGGCTCGGCGCCGCTTTCGGTTGAAGGAACTGGCACCAGATGTTACGGTGGACGAGGTCAAAGCTAAAACCGAAGCTGACGTCGTTTACGAATAAGGATTATCCTATGAATGCACTGCAGCACTATAAAGGTCTACGTGGATATGCGGGGCTATATGTTGGCCTGACATTCCTGATGATTATTGGTATTTTCTTTATCACTTTCTTTTTGAGGAAGTTATCTGTGCCTGGCATGGATACAATTATGGGCCCGGCCATATTGATTTCATTTTTTATCTCGGGCTATTTATCGGCTTCGCGTTTTATGAAAATTGAGCGGCGTTTCCCGAGCCTGGCTGATGCGGCAACGATTGGCCTTTGGTGTATTTTGTATTTTTTCTTGGTTGTTTTGGTCTTGGTCGTCTTTCAGATGATCTTCATGGCGTTTTTTGCGCTTTCCGGCATGATGCCTTCTGGTGGAGGCGGGGGCAAGGAAGCAGCTGAGGCTGCTAAAGCAGGAAGTGAAGCCGCCAAGTCAGGCCCGCCGCCTGAGCAGATGAAAAAGATGATACAAGGGTTGATGGGCCTTTTTGGTACTTTGCTTTTGTTTTTCTTTGGACCGTTTCTCAGCTTTGCTTTTCTTTCACGTCTTCACGGCATTCCCGAAGAAGAAGCCGTAGCCTAATAAAAGTCTTTGGCGTCGGGGACACGTCCAAAAGCAATTTTTCCGCCCACATAACCGCCTGGCATTTTTGCACGCGGGCCGAGCGATATAACGCAACTGCCGTGTTTTTCATTAAGTGCATCCATGGTTTTCGTGGCTGCGAGCCATTTTGGATTATGAGGCTTTTCATCGAAAAGATCACCGGTCCGTGTGCCTTTTGGGACAATGTCATGGAGCATGACTGAAATCTGGCGAAATCTCGCTCGCGGCGGAAGGCCTGTGCAAACTTCCTCATATAGACGGGTCATATGGCCTGAAAGCCGAAAGTCATCACTACAGGCCGTGAAGCTGGTTTGTCGCCCGCGGCGACCCTCTGGTTGGAGGCCGACACTGATTGACATGGATCCGGCTGTAAAGCCCTCACGACGCATGCGGTAGGCAGCTTTGACGGTGAGTAAGCGCAAGCAATCAAGGGCCTTGTCGGGGCGGCTCCATTCCCGGGATAAAAGCCGGCTATGACCGAACATACGCCGTGTTGTTTCAGGCCGGCTGATTTCATAACCGCGCAGCTGCGCCCACATGCGTTCGCCCTCGACATTACCCCAAATGGCCCGGGCCTGTTTGCCTGTAATGTTCCAGAAATCCTTGATCGATAAAATTCCTGAAGCGATTAACCGTCTTTCCATATTTTTGGAAATGCCGGGCAAATCGGTTAGCTTAAGATCAAATAATGGACCAGGGAGGGCTTCGGGCGGTAACAAAGTGAGCCCGTTCGGTTTATACATTTCCGCAGCGACCTTGGCCAGAAACTGATTGGTGGATAGACCTATAGAGGGCGTGATACAGGTGCCGATCTTGTCCGCGAGCGCTTTCTTAATTCGCTCCGCTAGCTCTCGGCCTTCTCGGCGCTCCCGCCCCATAAGTGTGCATTCGGCTTCATCAACGGACCAGACTTTGGTCACTGGAATGATATTGCCGATGGTTTCCAGGATTTTGTTATGGCAGCGAACATAGATATCATGCCGGGCGGGTTTTATGATAATATCAGGGCATAATTTCCGAGCTTCGCTGACCCGCATACCGCGTTTTATGCCTTGCGCTTTGGCCATATAACAACATGTTATCAAAGCCGCATGTTCCGAGGGCAGGGAAGTCACCCCGACGGGCCTTTCACGAGCGCTCGGATCAAGCTGTTTTTCCACATTGGCAAAGAATGCATCAAAGTCGATGTAGAGCTTCTCTATTTCTTTCGGCAGGCGCATATGATCCTTATAATGCGGGAAGAACGTAAAGTGAACAAATATATTGCTGTCTTGTGTTGAATCTCGCTTAAGGCTCTGGCACAGACGCGGATATGAATCTGTGGGAACGCATAATGACTGCCGGGGCGCGGCTATTTGGACCACCGCCAAAGCTTGATGACTATGGCCAGCCTGGGCGTATTGAACCAGCGGGTGTTACGGCGGCTTTGATTGCGCTGGGGGCCAAAATGGCAAAGTCCGACGGGCAGGTAACAGCCGATGAGGTCGCGGCCTTTAAGCGGGTTTTTCAGGCCAATGAGGCCAATGACAAGGAAATCGGACGATTTTTTGATCTCGCGCGGCAAACCACATTAGGATATGAGCGCTACGCTCAGATAATTGCTCGCAAATATCGGGCCCAACCTGCCGCCCTCGAAGATGTCATGGACGGTCTGTTTTTCATCGCCTTAGCAGATGGCGTCGTGACTGATAATGAAATGGAGTTTTTACGCACGACCGCAGAAATATTCGGGTTTTCAGAGCGAGAGTTTAAACGCATCAAGGTTGCTCATTTAGGCCGCGCGGCTGATGATCCCTACCTGATTTTAGGGGTCGATGAGGATATTTCAGATAGCAACCTGAAAAAGGCCTATCGCCGTATGGCCGCAGCTAATCATCCGGACCGCCTTGTGGCGCGAGGACTTCCGCCGGAAATGATCAAAATCGCCAATCACAAAATGGCTATGGTCAACCGGGCTTATGGTGAGATTAAGAAGATACGAGCTGCTGAAGCGGCTGATTAAAGATTTTACACATAACTGCCTCTTGACGTTGGCCCGATTAATGCAGACATTAGGAGTATGACACAGACACCTTATTTATCCGCTCGTCCGGGCCTGTTTCAATCAATCGTCAGAGGTTTCATTCTGGCGGCTATGGCAATTGGTGGGATATTTGTGCTGATGACAGGAGCCGTTGTTGCCTTTTTTGTCGTGGCCGGCCTGTTTCTGCTTGGAATGGCGGCTTTTGCCGTATTCTGGCTTAAGGCCAAGATTACGGGAAAGCCCTTTGGTCCGCAGGCGCATTTTGAAAAAGCGCGCCGCGATATGGAAAGCCAGTTCAAGACATATAGCGGAACCAAGGGCGGCAGTTCTGTTGATGGGCCGGTGATTGACGCCCATCAGACACCAGATGGTTGGTCCGTCGAAGATTAAGCTTTTCAGGTTTCATCTATTTGCATAGACTGCCCTCAAGGTAAGGGGAGTGGAGACGTGGCCAAAGCCAACAATAAAACTGTGAAAACAAAAGCATCTCCGGATGATTACATTGCGGCTATCACGCCGGAAACGCGGCAGGCCGACATTCAAACTATTCATAACATAATGTGTGATCTTACAGGCTGGGAGCCCAAAATGTGGGGGCCTTCCATCGTGGGGTTTGGAGATTACCATTATAAATATGAAAGTGGACGGGAAGGAGATTTCTTCCGTATCGGTTATTCATCCCGCGCGCAGAATATCACTCTTTATATCATGCCAGGATATCAGGAGTTTGAGGATGAATTGTCACGTCTCGGCAAGCACAAAATGGGTAAATCCTGTTTATATATCAAGCGCTTATCTGATGTTGATGAAGCTGTGCTTAAGGAGATGTTGCAAAAAGGCCTCAACATAATGGCGGAGAAATACCCACTTGAAAATTGAGTCCGCACCCAGTTCGAGCTTTGATGACCGCAAACTGCCTATTTCCCTTCTGATCCTGCATTATACAGGGATGGAGAGCGGGAAGGCGGCTCTTGAACGTCTGTGTGATCCAGAAGCTAAAGTCAGCGCGCATTACCTTGTGGAAGAGGACGGACGGATTTTCCAGATGGTGGATGAGAGTGCGCGTGCCTGGCATGCCGGTGTTTCCAGTTGGCAGGGCATTACGGACATTAATTCGGCATCCATTGGTATTGAAATAGTCAATGGGGGGCATGATTACGGCCTTCCTGATTTTCCGGACGATCAGATCAACGCTGTTATAGTCTTGTGCAAAGATATCCTGAAGCGGAATAATCTCCCGAGCGTAAATGTATTGGGGCATAGTGACGTCGCTCCGGGCCGTAAGGATGATCCCGGCGAGAAATTTCCGTGGGTATCGCTGGCAGCCGCAGGGATAGGTATTTGGCCTGACGATATTACGGATGATCGCCGTGTATTATTTAATGCCGGTGACAGAGATCGGGGCATATCGGCCGCGCAGTCTGGTCTAGCCCATATTGGCTATGGTGTGTCCGTTAGCGGTATAATGGATGAGCTGACTGTGGCCACGGTCAAAGCCTTGCAACAGCGATATCGGCCAAGTCAGGTCGACGGGGTTATTGATGTCCAAACTATGGATATTATTCGGTGGCTCGCCGAAAATAATTATAAAAATTCAATAGCTTAAATCTAAACATTGAATCTAATCTTTGCCGAACTCACCCGCTTCAAACTGTTCTCTGAGTTTAAATTTTCGAATCTTGCCGGAACCGGTAAGCGGCCATTCATTGACCCATATCCAATGGGTGGGTGTTTTTTGCGGCGATAAGCGTTCGCGAATAAAGGCTTTTAGGTCGGCAAAATCAGGTTTTTCATTTCCAGCGCTTCGCATGAAGCAGGCTACTTCTTCGCCCCATTTGGGATCAGGGACACCGACAACGGCAATTTCGGCAATGGCAGGGTGTTCCAAAAGGGCGTTTTCGATCTCAACGGGGAACAGATTTTCACCGCCGCGGATGATCATTTCCTTTACCCGACCGGTAATTTTGACGTAGCCGCGGGAATCCATACTTCCCAAATCGCCTGTATGGAGCCAGCCATCTTTATCGATAGCCGCAGCTGTGGCTTCGGGATTATCATTATATCCATGCATAACATTATAGCCGCGTGCGCATATTTCACCCTGAGCCCCAATAGGCAATACGGCGTTGGTTTGCGGGTCCAGTATTGCCACATCCATATAGGGTAGAGGCTGCCCGATGGTTTGCGTTAAGTCTTCAAGGCTATCATCATACCAGGTCTGGGCGATGACCGGAGAGGTTTCGGTCTGGCCGTATATAATTTGAATATAGACCCCAAAAACTTCTTTAGCGATTTTGCAGAGCTCTGGCGCGACCATAGAGCCCCCCGATCCAATACGTTCGATAAAGCTAAGATCTGCCTGTTTGGCTTTGGCAACCTGGATCAAAGCTACGATCATTGTCGGCACGCCGCCCAGATAGCGTGGCTTTTCGCGAACGATTACGTCAATCAGCATATGGGGATCAAAGACGGGTGACAGGACTATGGTTACGCCTGATGAGAACCCGCCCAGTACCATAAGCGCGCAGCCTGTCGTATGAAACAGCGGAAGAAAGTGGACAACTTGATCACCCGGCTTTGCGCCGGATCGATCCTGGGAATCCCGGCCGTTTTGGATAAGACCGTTATGGTGAAGAACGGCGCCCTTGGGAAAACCTGTTGTTCCGGATGTATATTGGATTTGGGCAGCGTCATCGGGTTTCACAACGCGGCCATGAGGCATGTCAGAGCCTGCATATAAGGTCTTTTCATCTGTTAAGTCGATTTGGTGCTTAATCTCCGGTACTTCGGCGCAAGCCGCCCGGACGATGTCGCCCATAGGATTGCCGCGAAAGTTCTCTATGAAATAAATTGCTTCAGCTCGTGATTGCTCGAGCACATATTTCAGCTCATTCTTTTGAAAGGACGGGTTGACAGTAACCAGAATGACACCTGCCAGGCCGCAGGCCATTTCCATGATGATCCATTCGGGAATGTTATTGGCATAAATGGCAATTTTCGCGCCTTGGGCGTGACGGCTGGCCATGGCATTGGCCAGTTTTTGGCTGACCTCGTAAAGCTCTGTATAGGACCATTCCCGGCCAATGGAGCCATCATCAAACAGTTCTCTAAGCGCAAGATTGTCGCCCCATTTTCTTGTGGCGCTATCCAGCATATCTTTGATGGTCATAGGGGCGGGCGGTGTTCCGCCAATTGCCGGAAAGAAACTCTCTGTAAGTTGAACGTCGTACATTACCCCCTCACCAATCTTCCCGGGCGGGCCTGAGTGACTTGGTCATTAGCTATGACTTGCTCGCCTGATACAAATGTCGCTTTGTATCCTTTTACATCTTGTAGCAGCCTTTGGCCGCCTGCCGGCAGATCTTGAACCAGTTGTGGCACGCCAAGCTCCAGCTTGTCATAGTCTATGATATTAATATCAGCTTTGAGGCCTTCTTTTAGCCGGCCTCTGTCTTTCAGACCGAGATAATCGGCACTGTCGGCTGTCAACATCTGAACCGCCCGAGTGAGTTCAATGCCTGGTCTGCCGGTTTTTTTGCGATCCCGCGTCCAATAAGACAGCAAATAAGTCGGGAAGCTGGCGTCACATATAAAACCCACATGGGCGCCGCCATCGGATAATCCGGGCAGGGATTTTGGGTGATTTAGCATGGAATAAACCGCATCGTAATTCCCATCAGTATAGTTATAGATAGGATAGTAGATCATGTTGTGGCCGTCGTTTTCCAGCAGTAGGTCATAGACCTTTTCAAAAACGCTGACGCCGTCGCGACGGGCCATTCCGGCAACCGAGTCTTCATTGGATTGCTCGTAATCCGGTTTGCCATTTTTTTCTAATACGAAGTTCTTTTCCGCAAAAGCCTGATACTGCGCAATGAGCACATCTGTCATGGGCGGCACAGTTGAACCTTCACCGGAAAGCTGTACAGGCGTTTCGGCCAGCATTTTGGCTTTGAAATCGGGATCGCGCATGATCTGGACGATCTCTTCCAGAGGTTTGTCCGAGATTTCGATAAAGCTCGGGAAGGCCATCAGGGGATGAAAGGTGAGGGCAAGCCCGGTAAAAACGCCAATACCACGCGGGGCAACCTGGAAATTGATATCAAGTCCTTCGGCGTTGAGTTTTTCTGATCGCTCAATGGTTTTAACCCAGTCTTGCGGCGCGAAATCACGCTGCATAAGAGACATGGATGATGGACGCTCACCGGCTCGAAAAAATGCCTCCATGAGATCAAATTCTTTATCGAAGGTTTGCCCGGGGCGCATCATGTCAAAATCGTTCACGACCTGAAGCACGCCCTTATCCATTTCTTTTAATATGCTCGCCAGCCCGACAAGTTCAGCTTTGTCGGCTTCGGAAGAGGGCGTCCAGTCACCATCGGATGTTTTGTGAGCATCGGAACGCCCGATGGAGAATCCAATCGCGCCAGCTTCCATCGCCTCGCGTACAAGGCCTTTCATGACCTCGATATCTTCTGGTGTTGCCGCTTCGTTGTAAACGGCGCGATCGCCCATAGCATAAACCCGGATCGGATCATGAGTCACCATTGCGGCAAAATCAATGGTATGCGGCATGGAATCAATAGCGTTTAGATAATCGCCAAAACTTTCCCAGTTCCAGGTAATGCCTTCATGCAAAACTGTTCCGGGTAAGTCTTCAACGCCTTCCATGAGCCGGACCAGCCTGTCCTGATCACCCTTTCGGCAGGGGGCAAAACCTACGCCGCAATTGCCCATGACAGCCGTTGTTACGCCGTGATTGACGGACGGCTTTAACTCTTCATCCCAGCTAATTTGACCATCATAATGTGTGTGTAGATCAATAAAGCCGGGTGTGACGATGCAGCCATTCGCATCTATCGATTTTTCGGCATCAGAAAGATTAGTGCCAATAGCTGCGATTTTGCCGTCTTTGACATGAATGTCAGCCTGATAAGGCGGCGCGCCTGTTCCATCAACGATCAATCCGTTTTTAATGATCATATCAGTCATAAGGTACGTCTCCTGTCTTGGCGCTTGAATATAGCAACTAAAGTTAATCCTGCAACGATATGCCATGTGCCCCAAATTACGATGATGGCTGCTGCGCCGCCAAAGCCTGAAAGCTGGGTGAGCAGTATTATAATCGCAAGGCCGGAATTCTGTATGCCAACTTCAATTGTGATGGCGCGGCGAGAGGGGACGTCGGCGCTGGCCAGTCGGGCTGCCATATTACCAATAAGAAACGCCAAAGCATTATGCAATACGGCTAACCCCACAACCCAAATGCCAAGGTTCATAAAGTCGTTCCACTGCTTGAAGGTGCCGGCGGCTATGATGGCTAAGAGTAAGAAGAAAGCGGCAAGACTGACAGGTTTGTAAATTCTTTCTGCAATATTTGGATAAAAATGCCGGAAAATCATCCCGATCATCAAGGGTATGGCTAATAATACAAATGTCTGCATCAGGAATTTTGCAACATCCAGATCAATGCTATCCAAGAGTTCTGCTGTTGGGCTGTAAAGTGATGTCCAAAACAGGATCGTGGCTGGCGCTAGAAAAGCTGCAAATAGGCTAGAAGTTGCTGTCATGGCAACCGATAAGGCTGAGTTTCCGCCGCCCATCATGGAAAATAAATTTGAGACATTTCCGCCCGGGCAGCAGGCAACAATGAGCATGCCGAGTGCGAGGCTGGGGTGGGGATTAAGTGCCATACAAAGGCAGTACGTTAAAAGCGGTAGGCCGAGAATTTGTGCACTCACGCCTGAAACAAAAACTTTGGGCTGCTTGGCAATGGCCCTAAAGTGCTCTGGTTTAAGATTGAGGGCAACTGACAGCATGATGCCAAACAAGGCAAGTGCCAATAGAGATTGAGATTGCGCGCTGAGTTCTAATTGAAAATTATCAAAAGGCGCAGATGACATAATATTTCAATCTGCATGAATAATGTTTCCATGCAAGCATTGAAGCGCCTTAAGGCAGACTGGTTTTGCTGGGGCTTTATTGAGCGCTTGGCGTAAGGGGTTCGTTTTTGTCGACGCTTATGAGGCGAGCGCCACTATCAGATCGAGGTAATATCGGGGGCAGACCTGCTGAAGAATGACTGCCAAGCGTTGTCAGGATGGATGTTGTAAAGTCTGTGCCTTTTACATTAGTACTGATATCTTCCTGACCGTTACTGCTGCCAACCATGTATGGGGTATTTTCAGATGAAGCTGTTATGCCGCCCATTCCGGCAAAGGATACAATTGTTTCTAGTGCAGTTTTATAAACCTGGAAATCACGTTCCTGTTCACTTACGATTTTATCTATATCAGATGTAAAAGTCATCGTGTCTGCTATAAATGCTAAAGCAGGAGAGTTAGCTCCCATAGTGCCAAGTCCGCCAACAAATAGTTCTTGCGTGGGAAAATAAGCCGTCCCTACAATGCGAATATCTGCGCTCCCTTTTAGAATCGATGTTCCGCCCTGGTTTGCGTTTGGATCCTGGAAGAATAGTAAGCCTGCATAAGGGCCAGTGCTGGGCGCTTTGAAGTCCATTGAGAAATTATCATATGTGTAAAGGTATGAATCATCACCCGAAAATATGAATGTAACATCCTCTCCATAGACCTTGGACCCTTTTCCAATAGAAAATGGCCCGTTATGTATGATATAAGTTCCGGGTAGGAATTCTACTTCTGAGTCATAAATATGTAGTCCATTACAGTAAACGCCAGGGCTGCGAGTGGAATCACGCTCGCCGACATCGATCACGTCCGTGTAAGATGAAAAATCAAAAAATGAAATTGGACCATAGTCGCAAGCCTCATTCCCCACAATATTAGGCGCTCGGATATGTGAATATGGATCGTCCACTGCAGTGCAATCAGCTTGTAAATTTGGACCTAAATTGCCGACAGCGCCGCCATGAACGCAGATTTTTTTGGCTTCAGGTTTGTAGTTGCCGTTAGACATTAACGCCTGCCGATTAGAGGAGTTAACCTGTATCGAGCATCCAGGTGCATTTATTTTGGCATTATTCTCAATAGTAAGGGCGCCGCGCTGGGACTTATTGAGTGTCATAACGCATATGACATCTTCGACTGTTTTTATTGCCGCGGATCTATCTTGTTGTACGATTTTGTTTGTACCTGTTATGCCCATGAGCAATGTGTTTTTTTCCATTGTGCCTTGTATGTCTACCCGGCTTGGAGTCGCTTTAACGACAAACTCAACACTGTCGGGCTCTATAAATTTTTAAAAAGGGCATTCTTATCAAGACTAGCAGGTATGACAGCGGCAAGGGCTGCTGTATCCAAAGCATTTTGAAGACCTTGGGATTTTTTATGCATAATGGTCGTGTCAATGGCGACCCCAACGCAAATGATCAACGGCACAGCCATGATCGCTGTCATAATAGCGAACTGGCCAGAATTATCCGATAAATACCTGTTAAATACACGCATAAATATTCCCCAATGAAGGGTGTTATATAAGAGGTGAGTTAAATCGCTGCGAAAAAATGTGGTTAATATACTGTGTAATTTTCTTGTACTAATTGACACGTGCCAGCGCTAAATCCATAAGCTTATTGCAGAGGGCCGGGCGATCGCGAGAACTTGTTTTCGAGGAAAGTCCGGGCTCCATTAAGGCAGGATGCCGGATAACGTCCGGCGGGCGTGAGCCAAGGGATAGTGCCACAGAAAACAAACCGCCGATTTATCGGTAAGGGTGAAAGGGTGCGGTAAGAGCGCACCGCGTTTCAGGCAACTGAAATGGCAGGGTAAACCCCATCCGGAGCAAGACCAAATAGGGATGGCATATGGCGAGCCTTTTCGCTGTCATCCGGGTAGGTTGCATGAGTTGGCAAGTAATTGTCAGCCTAGATGAATGATCGTCACTTGCTTGCAAGTACAGAACCCGGCTTATAGGCCCTCTCAAAAATAAAAGAGCCGCTCCAAAGGAGCGGCTCTAATGTGTTTAGGTTGGCGTAGATTTAGGCAAGATCAAACCGATCTGCATTCATCACCTTGGTCCATGCTGCAACGAAATCAGACACAAAGCGCTCGCTTGCATCATCTTGTGCGTAGACTTCAGCATAAGCCCGAAGGATGGAGTTTGAGCCAAAAACAAGGTCGCACCTAGTGGCTGTCCATTTGGTTTTACCACTGTCGCGCTCAACGATGTTATAAAGATTGGCCCCAGCTGGTTCCCACTTATAGGCCATATCGGTTAGACCGATGAAGAAGTCATTGGTAAGTTGACCTGGACGGTCCGTAAAGACGCCGTGTTTTGTTCCGCCATGATTTGTGTCCATGGCACGCATGCCGCCAACAAGAACTGTCATCTCTGGTGCTGTAAGACCCAATAGCTGTGTGTGATCCAGCATGATTTCTTCAGGGCTGACAACATAGTCGGCCTTTGCCCAGTTGCGATAACCATCAACTAATGGCTCAAGATCAGCAAATGACTCAGCGTCTGTCATGGAATCATCGGCATCACCCCGTCCCGGAGAAAATGGAACTGAAACATTATGGCCAGCTGCTTTAGCTGCCTGTTCAACTCCAACATTACCCGCCAATACTATGGTGTCAGCCACGCTTGCACCGTGATCGTTGGCGATTTTTTCCAAGACAGCCAAGACTTTTTGTAAACGGCCAGGCTCATTTCCGGCCCAGTCTTTCTGAGGGGCAAGGCGAATGCGCGCTCCGTTAGCGCCGCCGCGTTTGTCAGAGCCGCGATAAGTCCGTGCACTGTCCCAGGCTGTTGAAACCATCTCGGAAACGGATAGCCCGCTATCTGCAATGGCCTTCTTGACCTTATCCACATTGTAATTGGTTGAACCTGCTGGAACCGGATCTTGCCAGATCAGGTCTTCGGAAGGAACTTCCGGGCCTACATAGCGGGCTTTCGGCCCCATGTCACGGTGGGTGAGCTTGAACCAGGCCCGAGCAAAACAATCAGAGAAGTAATCATGATCGTCACGGAATTTTTCCATATAGCCACGGTAAACCGGGTCAACTTTCATAGCCATGTCTGCATCAGTCATAAGGATACGGCTTTTTTTCGATGAATCGTGAGCGTCTACAGGACGATCACTATCCGCTACGCCAATAGGCTCCCATTGTTGCGCGCCCGCAGGGCTTTTCTTGAGTTCCCACTCATGGCCGAGCAGCATGTCAAAATATCCGCCATCCCATTTTGTCGGGTTAGATGTCCAGGCGCCTTCGGGTCCGCCGGTCAACGTATCAAAGCCATGACCTTTGCCTTTGGGGTTTATCCAGCCAAAGCCCTGATTTTCCAAATCGGCACCTTCAGGTTCAGGTCCGAGCTTGGAAGGATCGGCATTACCGTGAGCTTTACCTATAGTATGTCCGCCTGCGGTTAGTGCGGCGGTCTCTTCATCATTCATAGCCATGCGCTTGAAAGTCTCACGAATGTCATGAGCCGTACGTTGCGGGTCTGGTTTTCCGTCAACACCTTCTGGGTTTACGTAAATTAGACCCATCACAACAGCCGCTAGCGGGTTTTCAAGGGATGTACGATCCTCATTTTCGCTATATCGGCCATCTGTCAGCCATTCTTTTTCGGAACCCCAATATGTATCTTTTTCAGGATGCCAGATGTCTTCGCGGCCAAAGCCAAAGCCAAAGGTCTTTAGTCCTGCGCTCTCATAACCTGCATTACCTGCAAGAATTATTAAATCCGCCCATGACAGCTTGTTGCCATATTTCTTTTTAACAGGCCAAAGTAGGCGGCGAGCTTTGTCCAGATTAGCATTGTCCGGCCATGAATTCAGTGGTGCGAAGCGAATATTGCCTGAGCCAGCGCCGCCGCGGCCATCGGCGAGGCGGTATGAACCCGCTGCGTGCCAAGCCAGGCGGCCAAATAAGCCTGCATAAGTACCCCAGTCAGCCGGCCACCAATCCTGGCTGTTTGTAACGACTGCTAGGACGTCTTTTTTTACAGCATCAAAATCAAGGGTTTTGACTTCTTCGGCATAGTTAAAGTCTTTGCCTAAGGGATCAGTTTTACTGTCATGTTGGTGCAATATGTCTAGGTTTAGCGTTTTGGGCCACCATTCCATGACGGTTTGTGCTGTTGCTGTGTTGCTGCCGTGCATGACAGGACATTTGCCTTTTTTATTGACAGAAAGCTCGTTCATTATGATCTCCGATATTGATACATTCATTAACAGCTTATGATTGAGGTTATGGGCTGTTTATATGTTGTGATTCTAAGCATGTTTTTTAGTCAATGCAATAGTTTTTAGAATAATTCTAAAATGAATTGATGATAATTTCACTGTCTCGCCGAAGGCTATCTGTGGTAGTCTGAATAGATGAGGTGGTTTTCAGCTTTCTTCTTGATTTTTACAATGGCCTGCTCGAGCTTACCGGCGGGGCAGGGTACAAAATCAATCCATTTGGATAAGCTATTAGGCTCTCAAGACGTAAAGGTCATTCCATTTACATATTATGGAGAAGGATTGTTCTTGATTCCTGTGGGTTCTCCGCAAGGAGAGGTAGGCTTTATCATTGATACCGGGGCAACAAGGTCAGCGATCTTCAAAGACAGGTGGGAAGGTTATTTGCCTGATAAGCCGACCGATAAGTTTGCTAACGTTTTTGGGTTGGTGAATAAAGGAACCCATCCCATAGTCGAAATCTCACAGCTGAGAATCGGCGATATTCAACTGCCAAATTGGCTGGTTGCCGTTTTGCCGGGACAAGAAGGCAAGTATGGCGTGGTTGAACAGCCAGCCGGTATAATCGGGATGGATTTGTTAAAAGACTATAGTCTTTTTGCAGATGCAGAACAGTCACTGCTGTATTTTATTCCATCAAAATATGCACCGCCTGCAATGCCAAGAGACTGGCGCCGCGTTTCATTAAAGCCCAATCCCTATTCAGAAGCAGATGTAGGACTTCATTTTTTTGACCTTCGTGTCGGCAATCATCTGATGCCGGCTTTGTTGGATACAGGCGCTGAGTTTAATGTCCTGAATTGGAATGCTACCGTAATACCTCAAATCAAACAGCTAAAGCGTCGTTTACGCCAGGAATGGGAATTACAGGGCGCGAATGATGTTTTTGATCCGACAAGCCGTGTGAATGTGAGCGATATGAGAGCTGAACGCATGATTTGGGACAAAAGTCTCTTTGTTATTATGAGCTTTGACCATTTAGACCTTTTGGGCGTGAAGGATAAGCCGCTGGCTATCGCTGGGGCGGGTATATTTGGCCGGAAAAGTTTCTATATGAATTTTCGAACAGATGAAATGTGGTTTGCGCCCCAACAAGACACAAAGAATGAAAGTTCTCAGCCTTAGTCTTGAATACAGCTAAACACAATTGGCGTCATAAATATTCGCGTCTGGCCCGGCTGCTCAGCCTGGTTAGCATTTCGTAATTCAGGGTTTGGCAGGATTTAGCATCTTCTTCCAGGTTTCCACCCAAAAACTCTGCCCAGTCCCCAATGCGGGGTGTTTTCTTAAGGTGTGTTATATCAAGCGCGGTCAGATCCATGGAAACACGGCCTAAGATTGGTGCTCTTTTGTTCTGAAGTGTGGCGTGCCCAAAATACCCGTCGCTATTCGAGCTGGCCGAAATTGGAATGCCGTCAGCATATCCCGCCCCGACAATGGCGATTTTGGTGTCTTTTGTGGCTGTGAACGTGGCGTTATAACCAAGACTTTCGCCGGCCTTTAAGGTTTTAACTTGTAGTACAGGCGCCATTAGAGAGACCGCGGGCGTGATTTTTTCCTGACTTGGATCAGTGGTGGAAATTCCCCCATAAAGCCCAATTCCCGGCCGGACCATCTGAAAGTGATAAGGCTTGCCCAGGTAGGTACCGGCAGTATTGGTAAGACTCATGGGTTTTAAAGGCAGTTTAGCAGCGGCCATACGAAATGCCTTGAGCTGCGCTGCATTGGCTGGATTATCTTTGTCCGGGGCGCAGGCCAGGTGACTCATAATGAGGTCAAATTGCAGCTGCTCCTGCAGGTTTTTATTTTTACTGAGACGCTCCAGCTCATCCATAGGAAAGCCGAGACGATTAATACCTGTATCAATATGAATAGCTGAATAAGGTGGGTGTTTGGCTGCGCTGGCGGCTTCAGCCCAAATACGGGCCTGAACTAATGAGTTGATAACAGGTTTGAGATTACTGCCAAAGTAAAGGGTCAGATCGCGCGGGGCTGGCCCGTTTAAAACATAAATGCTGGCATTGTCACCGATGGACCCGCGCAGAATTTTTCCTTCGCCCGCCGTTGCGACGAAAAAATTCCTACATCCGGCCCCATATAAAGTACGACCTACGCGCTCTGCGCCCAGGCCGTAAGCATCGGCTTTTACAGCTGCAGCCACATGTGTGGTTTTCCCGACTAACGATTGAATGGCCTTGTAGTTAGCTTTGATAGCTTTCAAATTTATCCGCAGCACAGGCCGGGATGAGAAATTAGGACCAAGATCACTCATGAGATAGTGTCCTAGTGATCCAAATTATCATAACGGTCGTCTTGTGCCAAATTACCGAATTTTGTGATGTTCGCGTTAAAGGACAGTTTAACCGTACCGATTGGGCCATGGCGTTGTTTGCCAATGATGACTTCGGCTTTACCGTGCAGGCGTTCCATCTCTTCCTGCCACTCGGCGTGCTCAGTTGTGCCTTCACTGGGTTCAGCTCGGGCTTTGTAATATTCTTCGCGGAATACGAACATAACCACATCGGCATCTTGTTCAATGGAACCAGACTCCCGAAGGTCGGAAAGCTGTGGTCGTTTATCATCGCGCTGTTCGACCTGACGGGAGAGCTGCGCTAGAGCGAGAACCGGAATGTCCAGTTCTTTTGCTAATGCCTTGAGGCCCATAGTGATGGCCGTAATTTCCTGTACGCGGCCGTCAGAGGCCTTCATTCTTTTTCCGCCGGTCAAAAGCTGCAGATAATCGATAATGATCATGTCGAGCCCAGCTATTCTTTTTAATCTGCGTGCCCGCGCCGCGAGC
>JAHDGM010000033.1:17430-27704 GCA_020627655.1 Hellea sp. | reverse complement strand
AATGCTACGCAGAAGATCATACCTAACCCCCACTACAGGAGAAGATGATGAGTGATTCCTTATGGAAAGACGAAAAATACGTATGCACAGATGATGAACTTAGCGATATGATCGAAAGGTCAGTTGTGAAGCGAAGATGGTATCTCCGTCTGCCAGTCATTCGACATATTCGAGCCATAAAACTTTGTTCACAAATCAACGCACATTATGACCGCTGGGCACAGTTAGGTGCTATCGGTTGGAACGCAGCTAGTGATTACAAGATTGCACGAGCAATTTGGGACGGGAAACTATGACCCCCGCGCGTCTTTACATAGGCCGTGATGGCGGGTTCGTGGATGCTTCGGAATTGTTTCTAGGCAAAATACACCAACTTAATGGAGAGTGAGTAGGATGGATAGAGAAACATTTATACTGCAATTAGGCGATTTGGTGTTCAAAGAGATAGTTGGAAACTCCAGCGTTCAAGAAATGCAGGTCAGTCATGTCCGTGACCTTGCAGCAGAGGCGGCCCCATGCAAGGCTACTGGCCCTGTGGTACGGAAAAACGGGAGAACGTCTGCTGTCGATCGTTGGAACGAACGCACATATGTCTCTATTCCGGTTTTTGATCCGGCTTCTTTTCATCAAACCACTTCTGGCGTCGCTTAAGGCTTTCCAGCTCCGCGTCCGCCCGACCCAAAAGAAGAAAACAGTGAAAAGTGTCTAACCCTGAATTAGGTTAGACAATTATACTTGTAAGGCGTTGAAATGAAACGATTATTTTTTAAGCTGGAGGTGAGGATGGGATTCGAACCCACGTTAGGCTATTAACCTAAACACGCTTTCCAAGCGTGCGCCTTAAACCACTCGGCCACCTCACCCTCTCAGGTTATATACGTCTCAGTTACATGCCTGTGGTTAATCAGGCCCTTTGTTGAGACTGGCGGATATATATAGATAGCGGCAGCGAATTCAAGCCCGTTTTGCGTTGGGCTTTGCTAAAGTGATTTAGCGCGTGGGCTGTAGATCGGAAATGGTAATTTTCACATCGGCATTGAATTTACTGCCCAGCGCCTTGCCGGCTATTCGAGTGGTGTTTTCACTCATATAGGGAAAGCCGTTCGGGGCGAGTGAACAGCTTTGCTCAAAATTCATCTCTTTCATTTTTGCCACAACTTTCACGGTTGTCGGCCTGGAAAGCCAAATACGGGAATGCTTTAAATGAAGTTCAGGTTTAGACAGAGTCACTTCTGCGAGCATGCGTTTGCGGATTTTCTTAGGCATTTTGCGCTCATCTTCACCGTCATTATCGCTCATTATTTTGCTAATGATGTCAGGACCTAACGATAAAACGGCTTCATTTTCATCTTCGCTGACGAGGGTAACGGAATCTGTTTTAAGCGCGTCCCTCATTTCTTTATCACTTTCGCACCAGAAATCCTCTGCAAGTTCTTCTGGGCTGGCTTCCATATTCAGCCTTTCAACTTCCTCTCGCATGTCATCCGGGAGGTCATCCAGCGTGCCCTCAATAAATGTAATCCGCTGTCCCGGCACCGCCAAAGGGTTCATGCGGTATTGTCCATAATACTCTTCCACATCATCACCTTCCTGGCTCTTCAGGTCATAGGTAACCAAATAAGAATAGGGTATGGTTTTAGGGGCCTCATTCACTAAAGTTTGGGCAGCTTCATGCTTTTGCACAAGCGCTGTAAAGTCCTCGGCATGAGCCATGCTAGAAGGCACACATATCATAGCGACATAGATAAAAAGAGATCGCGTTCGGGTCATAGTAGAATCCTGTTTCCCCGTTTGTACGAGGCCACAATTTTTTAGCAAATTAACAAAGCTTCAGGATAATCAGCGCATGACCAGATGGATAAACTCGCACAGCAATGGGCGGGTATGGCGCGGGTCGATGATGTCTTCCACCAAAAACTGCTCGGCCGTACGAAAAGGTGAGGTCACATTGCCAAGTCTGGCCTTTATTTTGGTGAGCTCAGCTTCGGGATCCTTGGCTTTGGATAGTTCCGCCTGATAGGCGACTTCCACACCACCATCGATAGGCAAAGACCCCCAATCCCCCGATGGCCAGGCAAAGCGGTACTGAAACTTTGTATGATCGGACATGGCCGCTCCTGCAATGCCGTAGGCTTTACGGATAATGACGCTCGCCCAAGGAATATCTGTCCTATATATGGCGTTCATGGTCTCAACCCCGCGCCTGATGGTCGCCGCGCGCTCGGCCTCAAGCCCGATCATAAAGCCGGGATTATCCACCAAATGTATCACTGGCATTTTGAACTTGGCTGCTAGTTCAACAAAACGGCGGGCTTTTTCTGCGGTGTGTGCTGTCCAGCTCCCGCCCAGAAAAGTCGGATCACTGGCCAGTACGGCGACAGGCCAACCATCCAGCCGCGCAAAGGCCGTGATCACTGCCCGGCCCCAATGGCGGCCCATCTCAAAAACACTGTCTTTATCAAAGACAGGCTCGATGATCCGGCGCATATTATAAACTTTTTTCGGATCGGTCGGGACTACAGAGATAAGGCTGTCATCTTTACGGTCAACGGTATCGGCTGTCTCTATGCGTATAAGCTCACCGCCCGCATAATCTGGCAGGAAAGACAAAAACGCCCGGGCCATGGCCATGGCTTCGGTTTCATCTTCGGCCTCATCATCCACGGCGCCGTTTCGAGTATGTATATTTGATCCGCCAAGGCTCTCTTTATCATGATCTTCACCCAGCGCAGCGACAACTGCCGGACCGGCGGCAAATAGCTGTGACAAGCCTTTGACCATGACAGAATAATCACTGGCAACGACACGCGCTGCGCCAAGACCAGCTGTCGGCCCAAGGGCTAATGCCACAACGGGAACTTTCTCCAGATTTTGAACAACGTCTTCCCAGGCCGGTACAAAAGGCACATAGGTAAAACCCATATCTTCAAGCATTTTGACCGATCCGCCGCCGCCTGTGCCGTCTATCATCCGAATAATTGGCAGGCGGAGCTGATGAGCCATTTTTTCAGCCTGCTGAAACTTGCGTATTATGGAAGCATCAGCAGCCCCGCCCCGAACCGTAAAATCATCGGCCGTTGCCACAACAGGTCGTCCGGCAATATCGCCGCGGCCAAAAAGAAAATTACTGGAGGATGAAGCTGTAAGCTTGCCCTCAGCGTCATATTCACCCTTACCGGCCAGCATACCGATTTCGCGAAAACTGTCTTTATCAAGCAGTAAGTTCAGGCGTTCACGGGCATTGAGTTTACCGCGAGATTTTTGGCGGGCGACCTTATCCGCTCCGCCCATTTCAAGTGCCATTTTCTGGCGGCGTTTTAATTCATCAAGTGAAGGTTTCCAGCTCATAAGCCAGTTTTGGAACTTATGATCTTATGGGGCAAGTAAAATCAGATATGCATCCCGGTTGCCGTCTCTGCATCCGGCATGCTTTTATCCGCATTTACATTTTTCATACTGTCCCGATGAGTGATCAACTGTGTCGAAAGCTGTCCCACCGTGCGGCGCGCCGTATTGGCAAATAAAAATGGTAAAAAGCTGTGTATGATACAGGCGGTCCCGCCTAATACCATTTTAACACCAAATTTATTGGCGTTGACCAAATGCTCGCCATAAGTCTCACCAACACTGTGCGGATGTTCAGTAAACAGCTTCATGGATATCCCTTTAAACCTTAAACCGGAAATAATTCTCAACCCGCCTAACATCAATCCTGATCTAAATCAAAAGAGTTTCGACTATCTTTCATCAGAAAAACCTTTGTGATATTACAATCACAGGGAGGGGTTATGCTGGATCAAAAACTTACGCTCGGTGTCGAGGAAGAATATCTACTCATTGATCCAGAAACCCGGGAAGCGGCAGCCAACCCACCAGAAGAATTTTTTCAAACCTGTAAAAACGCGCTTGGCGATAGCGTCACACCGGAATTTTTACAGTGCCAGATCGAAATCGCCACGCCGGTTTGCCAAAATGTAAACGAAGCGCGGAACCATCTGACCCATATGCGTCTGACCCTTGCTGAGATTGCCAAAAAATTTGACCTGCGCCTGATGGCGGCCTCCACCCACCCGTTCACCCATTGGCGCAAACAACAACACACCAAAGCCGAGCGTTATGAAAAACTTGATCGTGATCTACAGGGCGCGATCCGGCGTATGCTCATCTGCGGAACCCATGTTCATATTGGCATAGAAGACCCGGGACTTCGGATCGATATTATGAACCAGATCAAATATTTCATGCCGCATCTATTGGCCCTGTCTACCTCATCCCCCTTTTGGGAAGGCGATAAAATGGGGATGAAATCATACCGGCTCTCTGTATTTGACGGCATGCCCAGAACAGGTGTTCCGCACACTATCGCATCTTACGGGGAATATGAAAGACTGGTCGGCATGTTGGTCAAAGCCGGCGTCATAGAAGATGCCAGTAAAATCTGGTGGGATCTTCGCCCCAGTACAAAGTTTCCTACACTTGAAGCCCGTGTTGCGGATATGTGCACCAACCTCGAAGATACGCTGTGTATTGTAGCTATGTATCAATGTCTGACCCGCATGTTGATACACCTCAAGGAACGCAACATTCGCTGGCGGAATTACCCTGCGCTGTTGATCGCGGAAAACCGCTGGATGGCCCAGCGATTTGGCGTGCGCGGTGAACTGATTGATTTTGGGCAAAATAAATGCCGCCCCTTCAATGAAATCAATGAAGAAATGATCGGGTTTTTGATGCAGCACGCGCAGGCTCTGGGCTGTGAACGTGAATTATTGCACTCACGAACCATAGTAGAACGCGGCTCATCCGCCTGCCGTCAGGTTCAGGTCTATGATAACGCCGTGAGTTCAGGACGATCCAAAGAAGAGGCGCTCAAAGACGTGGTTGATCACCTGATTTCGGAAACGGTTTACAGCCTCAAATAAGCCGTAGACGCGCAGCTAGGTTTTAATTTCAATCAACAAGAGCCGGACGCCAAACCTGCTTTTGGCAAATCGGGCCGATACAACCTTTCACCACAAGCCTTCCCTCATCAGTGAGCCGGAGTTTGGATTTATAGGTTTTCCCGCTCTCCGCATCATAAATATGCCCCGACGACCATTTATCCTTTTTACGCTTGAATCCCCAAAACACAGGTGACCCAATGAGTGGCCGGCTTTGAAGATCAGGATCAGGGTTATTAATATCGGTTGTTTCAGCCCCCATAGATGGATCAAACCAAACCAAATGACCACAAGGCGTCCCATCCCCGCAATCACTGACCGCTACTTTGGCTTTCCCATCACTCGTAAACCATGTGCCAGCAATATCCAGAGCCATAACGGGCCATGCCGTAAAAATCACAGCGATCAAGCAAATCAGAAAGCGTTTCATAGCCGCCATATATCAAACCGGTTGGTAACAAGTAAGTGAACAATCCTTCATAGGCCCTTTTATATTCGGTCAAAGCGTCCTATCTAAGCCTCATGAGTAAAGCCTATCATTCCATCGCGGCAGAAAAAGACATAAACGTCTTTATTTTTGGCGATCATGCCTCGCATTTCATTCCCGAGGAGTTTGATAATCTCGGTCTATCAGGCAAGGATCTAACCCGGCATATTGCCTGGGATATCGGCACTGGTGAAGTTGTCAAAACTCTGTGTGCCACTATTGGCTGCGCCGGGCAGATTGCAGGCTTTTCAAGGCTGTTGATTGATCCTAACCGCGACATTCGTATGCCATGCCTTATTCCGGTTGAGAGTGATGGCACACTTATTCCCGGTAACCGGGCCGTTGATGAAACACGCCGAAAGGCTCGAATAGAGCGTTTCCATACGCCCTACCACACAACGCTAAATGCAGCACTGGACAAAATGGGAGCTGGCCTGGCAATTTCCATACACAGCTTCACACCTCAGCTTGACATGGGTGAACCTCGAGATCTTGAAATCGGGCTTTTAGTGAAACATGATCCCAAAAGCGCTGATAAACTGATTGAGGCGCTGACGGATTATGAGCCGGACTGGCGGGTCAAAATCAATGAACCTTATTCAGCACATATTTTGAATTACACCATAGATACCAATGTCTCTAGCCGGGGCATGCCCCATTTAGCCATTGAGATTAATCAGGCCATGATTGACACAGATGACAAGGCGCGAGACGTCGCCACACGGCTGGCCAAAGCCATCATGCCCGTGATCGAATGGCATGCCGTGCAATCAAAAGAGAAAGCATATGCTGACTGAAAACCCAAAACACTTTTTAAACGGCCGTGATATGTTTTCCGGATATCCGGAAGGATTTGAACAGGCCATGTTCGGCATGGGCTGCTTTTGGGGCGTAGAACGTATTTTTTGGAAACTGGACGGCGTCTACGTCACCAGCGTTGGCTATGCCGGCGGCCATACAGACGGCACGGATTACAAAGCCGTTTGCACGGGCACAACCGGACACGCCGAAGTCGTCCATCTTGTTTTTGATCCGGCGATCATTTCCTATGACGAATTGTTAAAAGTGTTTTTTGAAAACCATGACCCAACTCAGGGCAATCGTCAGGGCAATGACATTGGTACGCAATATCGCAGCGCTATCTATACTTATGGTGACAAGCAGATGAGCGCGGCGCAAGATGCTAAAGCCCGCTACGCGCCCGCATTTTTAGATAAAGGCATTGGCACCATCACGACTGAGATTGCCCCTGTCCCGACTTACTATCCAGCAGAAGATTACCACCAGCAATATCTAGCGAAAAACCCGCAAGGCTATTGCGGTATTGGCGGAACAGGTGTGAGCTGCCCCATCCCCGCCAGAACCTGACCTTAGGGGCCAGAAGCCCCCAAAAGCGGTACCGCATCTAACAGCCTATAAAACCCATAAAATTTTGTGAATTACGGAGCTAATTGAAAGTGTGATGAATGCCCATGATAATAAAATATATTATCAACATGAATAAAACCGCTCCTACAAAAAAAGCGATTTCTTTGAACTTTCCAAATAACATATCTTCAATATCATCAGCCAACTCTTCTAGTATTTCCAAACCAACAGTACGCAAAATAGATTTCAGCATTCACCCCTCCATTACCGATTAGAATAAGTCTAAATGGTTGAAATTTAGATGAAGACCATAGTTAATTAAGCTTTATGATTTCGATTTCCGAGCCTGCCGCCGATAACCGGGCGGTTGCCAGTTGGATACCGCGCCCAGATCCGGACCGCCGGGACGGACAGGCCTATCAGGATAACCACCCAGGCTGATAGTCCGGTCATAAAGGGTGAGCGCGGCAGCCAGGCTGACATTAATGCAAAATTTGGTCGGAATTTTCACAATATGCTGGCACCGTGCCTGCACGCCTTCAGATAATGACCCCTGCTCCGGCCCTAAAACATAAGCGCAGTTAAGCGGATGGCGAAAGCTGGGCAGATCAATACTGTCATCCGTCAGTTCCACACCCACAAGCGTACAACCTTTGGGTAGAATAAAATCATCCACACTCTCCCACTCATAAAAAGGAAGATGCGAGGCTGAACGCGAAGTATCTGTCCGTCCGACATCTGCGGCTTTGTGAAAAGCATCTATGGTATAGGCAAAGCTTGCACCAAAGGCATGAGCCGTCCGCAATACAGCGCCCAGATTATGAGCTTTAGAAATACCCTCTACACCAATTCCAAAATAGCCGCGCATTAGCCTTCTCCCACATGAGATTCATAATTATGAGGATTGAGAGTTCGAAATATCGTATAGGCGGCAACAATTGCGCTGCCGATAATGATAATCAAAAACGGTGCCTTGGGTGATAGGTTTTTACTGGCCATTATGATCAACAAGACCGTAATAGCGTTGACGCTTAAGTTCAGCAAAACGGCACCCGCCGACATGAGCCGGGCCCTGATGGCTGGATCGGCTCGTCTTTGCGCCATGGCCTGCATAGGAACAACAAACAATCCATTACACACAGAAGCCATCACCACATCAAAGAACAGACGTTTTGATCCCGGTTGCGCCCAGAAATATTTGACGTCTTGAAGCTCGCCCTCAGGGCCTGCAACAGATGTGGTCGTAGCAAATAAATAAATATCCAGGGTGAATAATAAAACGCCAGTAATACCAAGGGCCGTCAGCCCGATAGACTCTTTGCCCCAACGCCCTGACCTGGCCAGACGTGAACACAATAATGACCCAATTAGAATACCGATGGTGGAAGACATCAAAATAAAAATCAGGACCATGCGATCATAGCCCATGGTTGTTTTCAGATATTCAGGTAAGGCTAGTATTATCACATTGGACAAACCGTAAAACCAGGCAATACCCAACATGGGCCGTAAAACATGAGGCGAGTCAAAAGAATGTTTCAAAGCCTGCCAGGTAGCCGTGACCGGTTCGTAATTGACCTTCATTTCAGGTTTTGGCGCAGGCGCGGCAGGTTGGAAACGCGAGGCGAACCACCCTAAAACTGCAAAAGCCACTAACAAGGCCGCTATGATCTTTGGCCCCCCATCAATTCCGATAACAAACAAGCCGGCAACCATACCCACAAGAACAAAAACAAAGACGAAGCCGTTTAAAAGACCATTGCCCGCAATTAATTCATCTTCGGTCAGCCACTGCGGCAGTACCGCGTTTTTCGTGGGCGATATAAAGGCAGATTGCGCCCCCATAAAAAACAGAGAAATTGCCAACACCCATATATTCATGAACCAGAAGCCTACCGCCGCCAGTAGCATGATAAAAATTTCAGCCGTTTTAATGCGTTTAAACACAAGTGAGCGATCAACCTTGTCAGCCAGTTGTCCGGCAATTGCGCAGACAAGTAAAAAGGGGAGCGTAAAAATAAAGGCCGCGATCGGTACCAGACTGCCAGATTGTAGATTTTCTGCAAAAGGAACTTTTCTGGCTACCACCAATATTTCCTGTATGGCCTCTGCACTCAGAACAAAAGTCAGCAAGCCAATGAGCGCATTTTTAAGAGCGTTATCATTAAACGTCGCTGTTTGAATAAGCGCGAATAACGGCCAGAAACGGCGGTCTCGCATCAACCCTTTACCACTCATGGACAATCTCCGGCTTCGCGCGCCTCGCGTTTGGCTTTGGCGACATGGTTTTCCTTTTGCAGTCCAATATTGTCCGGATCAAGTGCGCCCAGGTTCTCCATATCCAGAAGCTCAATTGAGCGGCTTTCAATACGCTCCTGTAAAAGCGCCATAAACTTATCTTTGTCCAGTCCAGGTTTTATGGGCTCGAGAAACTCCATGGTGGCACGGCCCTGATGCTTTTTCCAGTCCGATTGGTTCCAGCGCTGCCCTAAATTCGAAGCCACCGGCACAACCGGGCAGTTAAAATCCTTATAAAGATGATAAACACCTTTACGGTAACGGTGATGGGTTCCAATCTCTGACAAATGTCCTTCTGGAAATATTAAAATGCGGCGGCCCTGTTCGCGGACAATTTGCGAGGTTTGCGCAAATTTCTCCCGAACCTTAGACCCGCCGCAACTATCAATCACGACCGCGTTCATCTTGGCTAAGATACGTTTGACGAACAAAAACTTTTCCAAATGATCACCCGTCACGAAAGAGAGGTCATCAAATTGGGAAAACAGGACAAATCCATCGCCATAGCTTTGATGTTTTGAAGCAATGATAATCGGGCCGTCATGGGTGACATGTTCATGGCCGCTTACCTGTACATCTATTCCGGCAATATTGCGCATGCCCCAAACCATAAGTTTGGTGTAGCGGCGCAAAGACCCCATCATCAGCCCTCTTCCCGGTACTAGCGAGAAAATCACAGCAATTATGGCATAGAGAAATGTGAAACCATAAAAAAAGATGTTGAAAATCAATGATCGCATGATCAATCCCCTATTTTGCGCATATCACTGCTAGCACGCGGCGGGTAAATAAATCCGTACGCGCTGCCAAAGGCCCCGTAATATAACCAAAGACTTTGGCCTGTGCCGCTTGCAGCACAACGCCCAGTGCCATTGAGGCCAGGATATAAGGGTCGACGGGTTCAATTTCGCCGGAATCCATAGCCTTTTCCAACAGAGACGCTGCAGCGCCAATAGGGCTATTCTCCGGACTATCAGCCAGTCGCGGGAAATGATGTAAGTGCAAAATGTGATACTGAAACAAGTCCCAATCTTCATCAGCAATCCGGCAGTAATGGGTCACAATAAAACCAATTTTATCCTCGAGGGACTCATGATTGTGATCGGTCATAGCAATCAGTTCTGTCAGCCGGCCGTGAATGGCCAGCATCATGGAACGCGCCAAGTCTTCTTTACCGGAAA
>JAHDGM010000033.1:0-17420 GCA_020627655.1 Hellea sp. | reverse complement strand
ATATGGCTCCTTCTGAAATCCCCGCTGCTTTGGCGATCTGCTTGGTGGATACGCCATCGACCCCGTGTTCGGCAAATAAATGCAAGGCCGCGCGCTCAATTTTGGCTTTGGTTGTGCCGTCTTTAGCAGACACGCCTCTTAACCCGCGAGCCGGATCAGGTTTCGCGGATCTTTGAACAACAGGTTTGGGGGGTATTGCGTCAACCTCGGCAGCTTCAACATTGACTGAACCTTGCATAACATCCTCAGCCGCTTTTACGGCGCGGCGAACTTTCTCACTTTGCGGCTTTATAACAGATTGTTTTTTAACCGTTTTTAGCGTTGTCATAGGTCGTTTCATCATGATCTCCTATATGTTTGTGAGTGTTTACTTACATATTTTGGGTAATAATGCAAGTGAATACTCACTTCCTGTATTTGAATACAAGCTCCTCTCGGGCCCTCATAGGCCTTGAGTTGCAAGTGATCGCAATCACTGGCACAAATACGCATGGATGAAATTAAGCCGATAACTCAGGCCAGTGCCCTTGATCCACGCTATTACAGCTGTGCGGACATATATGATTATGAAACCCGGCATATTTTAACGACTGGATGGCAGATCGTGTCACCTGCCGCGCAGGTCAGCGGAGCTGGAGATATAATTACGCGGCAATTAGGCAATGTACCGATCATTGTCCTGCGCACTAAAGACGGTGTTTTGAAAGGGTTTTATAATATATGCCCACACCGCGCCGGGCCCGTAGCGCAATGCGACGCGCGCGGCACGAAAAGACTGCGCTGCGCTTATCATGGCTGGGCCTATGATCATGACGGGCAACTCACATCAGCCCCGGAAATGCAGGCGGCAGAGAATTTTGATCCCGGCGCCATCCAGCTGACATCTATTGATGTGCGCGAATGGAACGGCACCATCTGGGCGCGGGCCGGTAATGGTCCTGATTTCAACACAGTCATAGACGGAATAGGTGATATTATCGGTTCCGGCCTCGGAAATTTAATTTATAGCGGGTCAATCCTCTATGATGTGGCGTGCAACTGGAAAGTCTATGCTGATAATTATCTGGAGGGTTATCACCTTCCATTTGTACACCCCGGACTCACGCAGGCCGTTGATTACAGTACTTATAAAACACAAACCCATAAATACTGGTCACTGCAACGCTCCCCCATTGACGATGACACCGGAGCCTATGCAGCCGGGGAAGCGCTCTATTTTCTCATATATCCCAATACAATGCTCAATATTCTGCCGGGGCGGATGCAAACCAACCGTATCATTCCGACGGGGATTGATAGCTGCCGGATAGAATTTGACTTTTACTACGCGCCCGAAGAGGCCTACCGCAAAGAACAGGATATAAAATTCTCTGACAAAGTGCAGGAAGAAGACCGGATCATCTGTGAACATGTACAAAAGGGCCTGACATCAGGCGTCTATAAACCGGGGCGTCTATCCCCCGCACGGGAATCCGGTGTCTGGCACTTTCAAAATCTGTTAAGAAGTGCCTACAAAACCATGGCTGCGAAATGACACCCGCCGCTGACAACAAAGCTTTAGGCTTTTGGACTGTATGGTCGTTAATCGCGGGCATCATGATCGGCTCAGGTATATTCTTCCTGCCATCTGATATGGCCAAGCTGGGCATGATCAGTTTCACGGGCTGGATATTCACCACATTTGGCGCAATATTACTGGCTCTCGTGTTTGCCCGGCTGGCGCAGCGCAGTCAGCGCAGCGGCGGCGTCTATGTTTATGCTCAGGACGCCTTCGGAGATTTTACGGGCTTTGTCTCGGGCTGGGCCTATTGGTGCGGATACTGGATATCCATTCCCACCATTGCTACGGCATTTGTAGGATATCTGACGGTATTCTTCCCCGCGCTTGAAACCAATGTTCAAATGAAGCTCTTAACCGCGCTGAGCCTTATATGGTTATTAATATTGCTGAATATGCGCAGCCTCAGAAGCGCTGGCCGGTTCCAGCTCATAACCATGCTTTTAAAGATTATGCCCTTATTGGTCATTATTTTTGCGGGTTTCGCTCTGGGCGATAGTGAAAACCTGCCGCCTAATAATCCCGGCAATATTGGCTTTTTCGAAGCTCTCGCCGCCGCTTCGATCACCGCCATGTGGGCATATTCCGGTATCGAAGCCGGGGCGACGCCCGCCGGAAATATCAAAGACCCGCAAACGACTATTCCCCGCGCTATCCTATTTGCCGTGCTCAGCGTAGCTGTCATATATATCGCGGCCATGTATGCGGTTATGCGGCTCGTCCCTTATGAAGCCCTGATCGGTTCAGAACGTCCCTTTTCCGATGCGGCGGCCGTGCTTGGAAGCTGGGGGCCCGGCCTGATCGCAATCGGCGCTTTGATCGCCATGTTAGGGTCATTAAACGGCATAATATTAGTAACTGGGCAAATGCCTATGGCTATGGCCCTGAATAATCTTGCCCCAAAAATATTTGCTGGCGGCGCAAGCACAGGAACGCCGCGGGCCTCGCTCTTACTTTGCGCCGTCCTGGCCACGATCTTGCTTTGCATGAGCTTTTCTGATGGGGATCTGTTGTCAGTTTTTAAAAAACTGCTGACCATGAGCATGTTCATGTATCTTCTACCACTGTTCATCAGCTGCATTGCGGAATTTAAACACAGTTTCGAACACAAAAATATCGGCGTTCTGATTGCCCTGCTCGCCGCAGCCTATAGCCTGTTCACTATATTTGGCGCGGGAGCAGAGTCTATGGTCTGGGGCAAGCTTTTATTGCTGGCCGGACTTCCCGTATTTTTCTGGATGAAACGAAAGCGGCCTTCTGCTTAACGCGGACGGTAATCCTGATCAGTCAAGGTCAGACCTGAATCACTCGAATCTGTTTAATATGCAGTGTTTTTCCTTACAAAGCTCGAATCCTGATGGATCATAACTGGCCTCATCAACATGTGCTTTGCCAATATTCCAGACGGCGAAAGAGCGGCGCTTATCACCCAGAAGCTCTGATTGATAATAATCAACTATATCCGCTTTGGTCAGGGCTTTGATGGCCGCAGTTAGATCTGCACGATTATCAAAGTCCAGATTGCCTTCTATCAAATTGCTATGGAGTGAATTTCCCTTTGCATAAATATTGTCATATTTCTTATTAACATTGGACAATAGCCCGTCCATATGACCCTGAAATTCTTCATCGCTCATAGCTTTTAGATATTCCGTTTGCGCCTGCATGAACTCATCAAATTTATCCATCAGAATCGATGGGTGGGCCTTGGGTGACTGAATAAAAAACCCTGTATACGGCATTCGGTCCCGCTCTGTGGAAAACATGCTAACCTGATAACCAAATTGCTGATCCGTACGCAGAGATTTGTAAAATCTTGGGCGTAATATCTGCTGAATCAATTTCGATTTTGCCCGACTTTCGATTGTATCGTCATCACCTTTAAAGGCCCAAACCAATGTACTGTCATTGTGATCGACGTTAAACTGACGGATATAGGTTTTGCCGCTTTCAGATACATTGGGTTGCACCACAGGCAGTTTAGCATCTTCGTTTAAGCGCCCCTTAAAGGCTTTCTGTAGCATTTTACCCATATCCCGAGCATCAGTTTTGGACACATTCCCCACATAGGTTCCTTCGATCTGAATAGAACTTAGAATATCTGCCACAAGTGATTTAAACGTTTCATAATCCAAGGTTTCTAATGCAGCTTGCTGTTCAGGGTCGGTCAATCCATCTTTGTTCAACTCTATATTAAACGCCATAAAGGCTTGATTGATTGGGCGGGCGAAAGCACGGTTGGCAATTTCCTGCTGCAGGTTTTTTTTCATCCGATCAAACACATCTTCGGAAACAGCTTCTGGGTCAAACGCCTCGATAACCTTTCCAAGATAAACATCAATTTTATCATTATAGCCCTGAACTCCCACATCATAGGCACGGCCTATACTATTGATACCGTAGTATAAACCTGCACGGCTAGCGGGGTAACTCTCATTATCCAAAAGATCCCGCACAATACGGCTATGCAGCGACATAGCCATTTTATGAGAGGTACTGTCATAGGCTTTGGCGGGATAGATACGGAAATTGAGACTGGACTTAGGCAAGTCAAACTCGTTTTCATTCATATACCAAAGTGTCAGCCCCGGTTTCTCAAAGGCTAGAGCCGGTGAGGTGATTATAGCTGTATTTTTCGCCTCCAGATCCTCTGCAATATAAGGATTTGGCGAGGGCATAGAAATTTCATCCATGCGGCTATAACCCGCCCAGCCGGCAAGCTTGGCTGGATCAATGGCCTCCATGGCATAAGCCACATCATAGCGAGATTCTTTTTGCGGACCGTCAAAATCCGGTGTGGAGATTATCATACGCATATTTTCCGGGCGGATATAGTTCAGATAGCTGTCGATCAGTGCCGGATCGAAGTTCTCATACATACGGCCGATCTCAAGTGCATGCCGGGCCGGAAAATGCTGCATGCCATGACTTAGCATGCCGGCAAAGCTGGAAATTCGGAACTTGTGCTGATATTCAAAATTCAGATTGGCGATACGGGCCAGTTCGTCATAAGAGCTTTGCGTGACGCCGGAGCGGCGCAGTTTTTCCACATAGGAAAAGAAATAATCCGTAATTTCATCAATATGCTCATAACCTTCATTGGTCAGATCAAAATGAAGACCAAAACGTGTGAAATCGTCCGGACCGTATGTAGTGACATACATGTTTTTGAGATAATTCTTGGACTTCAAAACATCATAGAGCGTGCCTTTGCCTTCATGGCCCAAAATACCCGAAATATAGGCGATAGGCTTTTCCCGATAGTGGGCTTCAGAACTCGGTAATGCAAATGTCAGCCGAAGCGTGCGTTTATCTTCCAGCGTATTGATCATGATTTTAACACCCGTCTGTCCATCCAGGTAAGGCTCTGGCCGGTCGAGTGGACGGGTTTCGCCTTTGGACGGAACATCAGAAAACTTCTCCCCCGCCCACGCCATAAGTTCATCGGTGGAATAGTTTCCAACGACGGATAGACTCATAATATCGGCAGAATAATATTTTTCATAATGGGCCTTCACGGCCTCTAATATCGTGGAAGCTCCACTGTCACTGAGTGTTGTCAAATTCCCAACGGAAAACTGGGTCATCGGGTGGGCCTGATTGGCAGTTTGTCTTTCAGCCTCATTATAGCGGCGCGCATCATCCTTGGTCTTCAGACTATATTCGGATTCGATCGCATTACGTTCTTTATCTAGATATTCTGGGTCAAAAAGCGGATCTATGAAAAACCGTGAAAAGCGGTCCAGGGCGGGCTCTAGATAATCATTATCAATCTGAAAATAATAACTCGTATGCTCCATACCGGTACCCGCATTATTGGAACCGCCATGCTTGGAAATAAATTTCTGATATTCCCCAACCTCAGGATATTTCCCCGTTCCCAGAAACAGCATATGTTCCAAAAAATGAGTCAGACCCTCACGGTCAGCAGGGTCGGCGAGGTGTCCTATATGTACATCCAAAGACGCCGCAGCCTTATCTGCATCAGGGTCAGAAACCACCATGACATTTAATCCATTAGGCAACTGGCGGTAGGCATATTCGCGCTTATCGAGACGGCTTTTAACAATGCCGCCATCATTTTCTTGAACGGTTTCTTTTACAATCAGTGTTTCGTTTGTGGATTCGGCCTGACAAGCTGCCAAAATTAACATTGCGGCTGCTGAACACATCAGCAACTGAGGAAAATTGGATTTCACGGTGAACTTCCTTGGTCTGGTTTATATGTTTTTATCAGTTATTAGAATCGTAAAGACGCGGTCTGTAATCCTGATCCGTAAAGGTCAGAGCCGGCTGATCTTTCCCCTGCTCCCACCCAATAATTCTATCATAAGTACCGCCCCCAGCGCCCGATAATTTTATCTGGCTCTGGATTTCTATGGAGGGTTTTTCAGGATTACTAAGATCAAACTCGACGATATTTGCAGCGCCCCGTTTTTGATAACTGACATGGGGCGATAGAACTAGGCTGCTCGGATCAATAAACTCCCAGCGCATCCGGCCTTTCGAGAAAAATTCGGCAGGCGCTATGCCTGGCGCTCCGTCCAAATTCATGACCCAGTGGAGATGAATGTCATTGCTCGCGATTTCGCCCACATCCAAAACACCATTGGCGTTCTTATCGTAAGAGGCAAACACCTGGTAATTAACTTGCGAGGCAGTGTTCGCCGCCATTAGATTTGGAGAAATGATTTCATTTTCCAAAGCCAGATTATTTGAATTGTAAAAGGCCGCACCTATAAGCGCGCAGGTCGATATGGTGGCTAAATGGGATATGGGTTTTTTGACAAATGACTTAATGAGGTCAGCAGGTGAACCGGCTTTGCCCGAGCTCGTCTGCTGTACATAGTTTTGTATAAAACGCCTGAGAACTGAACTCGGTTTATCACCGCGCTCTTCGCAAGCGCGTACAAAGACCTTCTTCTGGCTGTAAGGCAGTCTGATTTCCAATCGTTCGGTTTTCTTTTCGCGCTCCATAATATCCCCCATTGATACAGGTCTTATATAGCATATTTATACCATTTTGTACGGGCATTCGGCAAATATAACTTCGCCCGTACAGAGGTTTATTTTGTACGGACATTTTTAAAAATTAGATTTTCTCGCTAATTTTAATGGCTGCGTGACACCCGGCTTTGATGACGCGTGACAATATTCCGTAGCCCGGTGCATCCTTGGCACCCTCTTCAATAGCGATATCTCTGTGGTGTAATTCATCCTCTCGAAACTGTATGAACCGATCCCGTAGCTCCGCGTGTTCGGGCTGACCATCCAGTTCGTCAATTTGATCGGCGTAATGCCGTTCAATCACAGTTTCGACCGCCTCTGTACAGGCGTGAGCCGCTTTCTCGCCTAAAAGCGCCGTAGCCATGCCAAGTCCAAATCCGGCAGCGTTCCATAGAGGTGCAAGTGCCGTAGGACGAACCTCATGCTTGTTGAGCAAATCGTCAAATGCATCCAAATGACTTTGCTCTTCAGCCTCCATCTCTGCCAGCTTTGCGGCAATTTCGCGGGTTTTCGCATTGCGTCCGAATATCGCCTGCTGCCCCTTATAGATGGCAACAGCGCCATATTCGCCTGCATGATCTACGCGCAGCATTTCCTTAAGGCGCGGAGACATGACCGCACCGACTTTGTCATGGCGACCAGGGATTGGCGGACGTTTAGGCATTTTTATCTCTCCGTAGCGAAGCGAAACTCAGCATAGCCCCGAACGATGAAAACACTGCATTCCACCCGGCCATAGACAGGCCTAGAAAATGCCACGGAGCGTCCGAACATGCCGGGAGTTTCACATCATCTATGTCATCCCAGATTTTACTGGGATCGATGGGTTTTATTTCGTCTATAGCGCCGGAACAGGTTTTAGGACCTTCCCACCATTTATACTCTACGCCCACATGCCAAAAGGCCAAAGCAAAGCTGGCAATAAACGCAAGTCCAATTAAGATCGCAAAAGCCTTTGGATATTTCCGGCCCGTTGCCGCTAAAACCAAAGCAAGAATAGCAAGGATCAAGACCGCTTTATGGGCGTGGCGCTGCCAATAGCACATCTGACACGGCGGATAGCCTAGAACATATTGGAAAAACCACGCACCGCAGAGCAGCGCGCCTGATAGCAGGAACGCAAAAATCGGTATGCTTTTTGCCGAAAAGTCATTCATGCTTAAAATATAAGCACAGACACGGGTCTCTGTCATGTGACGGATTGCGGCATGAGCAAGAATTAATCTTGGGCCAACCTGTTCTTAACCCTGTTTGTTTAGTTATTATTTCCGTAAGTGAATTATTCAATCTAACATGCAAGATTGGTTCACGCGCAAAGCGGCAAAGTTCGCAATTAAAGAGGCTCTGGCTCTTGGTTTTGTTCTCTCTTGCGGTCTTGCCAAGATGTTTCCGATTACCGAAGGCGCTGATTTCCGGCAGGATGCCATCATCTACATGCTTATGGGCGGACTTTTATATTTTGCCTGGGATTACGCCCGCTAAGCGAAGAGAAGCCTGAAGATTCAAATTCAAATGGTAATTTTCTTATATGGTTAACAATCTCGTTAACTTTTTCTCATGATTCCTGCCGTAAACACTTGAAGTTAGTAAGGAAAACTTCTTTAAGGGCGCGTACCCCGCGAAAACGATGGAACAGATGAGCCTCGATCTGCCTGAAACACAATCCCATATTGGGAACCGCCTGCGCGAAGCGCGCGAGGCTAAAGGCATGGACATTGATCAGGTTAGTCGACAGCTCAAAATTCAGTCTAAATTTATCACGGCAATAGAGGCGCTCGACACAGAGGCCCTGCCCTCAATCGGTTACGTACTGGGTTATGTCCGTGCCTATGCAGGTCTTGTGGGTCTCGACGGACAATCAGCCGTACAGGCCTATAAAGCAGATAGTGAGGTTCCGGAAAATCTCGGCATGCGGGACCAACCGCATTTTGTCCCTACAACGAAACTGCGCTTGCCGCGCGGCTTTTTTGCCGCCACAACCGTATTGGCTTGCTCGGCTGTTCTCGCCTTTTGGTATTCATCAAATAGTACGGCCAAAGCGACGGCCTTCACAGGTTTCGAACACACAGCAAACGCTAAGCAAGACATTGTCACAACCCCGCAAGTACACCCTGATCTTATGGTGATCAAAGCCACCGCACCGTCTTGGGTTGAAATCAAAGACAAAGATGGCAAGGTTATCATTTCCCGCATCCTTGTAGCGGGTGAAAGCTGGGAAGCGCATCAGGATGCCGGTGTAAGTATTACCGCTAGAGATGCTGGCGCGCTGGAGCTCTATATCGGTGAAGACCTTATGGGCCGTCTGGGCGCTAAAGGCATGCCTATGAATGATGTGCCTATGCCGTCAGTCCAGCCTGATTTCATGTCAGACCACGCCCGAGAACTGGCTGGCCTACCTCCAAAAACACCGGTCGAAACTGCAGCAAGCGAAATCACAGAAACCGTCTCTGATACTGAGCCTGAGACAAAAAACGGCCTTTAATCTGCCGTAAAGCTGTGGCATGGCCAGCCTATGGTCGATAACATCAATCAAATCCGTCCCTGGCGCACCATAGAGCGCCGTAAATCCCGCCAGATCATGGTAGGCGAAGTCCCTGTTGGCGGCGATGCCCCCATTGCCGTGCAAAGCATGACGAACACAATAACTCATGATGTGGCCGCAACCATCGCGCAAGTTCGCGGCCTCGAGGAAGCGGGTGCTGATATCGTCCGCATCTCGTGTCCTGATCCTGAAAGCAGCGCCGCCCTAAAAGACATTACGCGCGAAATTTCAGTGCCTATCGTCGCGGACATCCATTTTCATTATCGGCGCGGTATCGAAGCTGCCGAAAACGGGGCCGCCTGCCTGCGCATTAATCCAGGCAATATTGGCGGGCAGCACCGGGTCAAAGAAGTGGTGGCCGCCGCGCGGGATCACGGATGTTCTATCCGCATTGGCGTCAATGGCGGATCGCTCGAAAAAGAACTTCTGGAAAAATATGGTGAGCCCTGCCCGGAAGCCATGGTTGAAAGCGCGCTAATGCATGCCCGCATGCTCGAAGATGAGAATTTTCAGGATTATAAAATCAGCGTCAAAGCCTCTGATGTGTTCCTGACAGTTGCCGCTTATCACGCCCTCGCCGAAGCCACAGATGCGCCGCTGCACCTAGGTATCACCGAAGCGGGCGGTACCCGTATCGGCACGGTTAAGTCCTCTATCGGAATGGGCAATCTTTTATGGGCGGGTATTGGCGACACAATCCGTGTCTCTTTATCCGCAGACCCGGTGGAAGAGATCAAAGTCGGCTTTGATATGCTTAAATCCCTTGGCCTTCGCACGCGCGGCGTCAATATTATCTCCTGTCCCTCCTGCGCCCGTCAGGGTTTTGACGTGATCAAAACCGTGCAAATCCTCGAAGAAAAGCTGGCCCATATTTCCGAACCCATTTCCCTGTCTATCATTGGCTGCGTCGTCAACGGGCCCGGCGAAGCTGCTTTTACAGATATCGGGTTTACAGGCGGCTCGGCCGGATATGGCATGATGTATGCCGCCGGGGCGAAAACCGGCAAAACCAATAATGAAGATATGATCGACGACATCGTCGCCCGCGTCGAAGCCAAAGCGGAAGAGCTGCGATCAGAGCGAAGTTAGTTGACTTATTAAGTTTTCCTCTGAACCGGATTTCATTTTCAACGTCTTATATGAGGCGATTTTACGCCGCTCGTTTAACTGTAAATCTGAATTGCAATGGACTTCGGGTATAAGCTCTATGATGGCTGAATTAAATCATCGCACTTGCATAAATGTTCGACCAGATTAACTGTCCAGATTTCAAAATCCCCATCTCTAAGTATAGGTACGTCGAAAATTCTATGTTGGTGATTTTTTACCGAACTGATTTCCATCCAACTGTTAGTATCATAAACAATTCTCCAGTCGCCTTTTTCTAGACTCCAAGAATCTGCTCCTACTGGCTTCCACCCCTTGCCTATTAAAGCCTTGGTTATTGGCATATCTAAAAACTTCATGCGAAGCACAGTTATCACTAATTCCGCAACCTGCAAGTTAAAAGCCGCCAGCGCGAGCGGCTTACTATGGACTTGTGGAAAATCTGATATCAGCTCAGGGCCTAAACAACCAAACTTAGCCGCTTATCTATGACTGGACAGAAAACCGAAAGCTCACATAGAAAAACCCCCACATGTAAACCAGCTGAATAATTCACTGCATATTCATCATGTTTTGGGGTATATATGCCTGTCAAATGTAACTGAAGGGGTACATGATGTCTAAATCCATAGTCACAAAATTATTATTAGGCTCAGCTGTCATTATGATGGCCGGCAGTGCCTATGCCGGACCGCCGGAAGGTAAAGGCAAGGGTAAAAACAAGAATAAAGACCGCTGGGAGCAGGTCGAAGACCGGGCTGCCAAGGGTAAGAAAAAAGGCAAAGAAATGCGCGAAGAGGCCCGCAGCCGGGCCGACGAACACCGTCAGGATGCTGATCATCGCATGGATGACGATGCCAAAGACCGTGCTGAGGATGCTCGTGAACGGGCTCAGGAACGCCGTGAAGGCGCGCAGGAGCGCTCCTATGAGCACCGCCGCGATGGTGATCACCGCATGGATGACGGCGAAGGTCGTGCCAACGGCGAGATGAGAGCCGAAGAAGCCCGCGAACGCTCTCAAGAACATAGACGCGACGGTGAACATCGCGGTAAAAAAGACAAAGACCGCGACCATGATGATCGTTACGACGATGATGACGGCGAAGGTAAAGCCCGCGGTAAAAACAAAGATAAAGAGGCTCGCCCAACAGGCTTTAGCGACGAATTACGCGATGGCAAAAATATGGATGAAGCCAAAGGTAAAGGTAAGAAAAAAGGCTGGTTTGCCCGCTGGTGGGATAAGCGCCGCGGCAAAAAAGACTAAGCTTGCACTGACCTTGATCATCAAAATCATACGGGCCTTTTTAAGGCCCGTTTTTTTTATTTTCGCATCCTTACCAAAACAATCTTTTGAACATTGTTACCGGCTCTTCAATGCGAGGATCATCAATTTTGATATGCCCATTGCGGTGATGATCACGCATATAGGCCGGGAAGGGCTGTCCTTTCATGTGCAGGATTAAATCCCGCAGGTCCATGTAAAGGCAGGCCGCTATAACTGCGTAATAGAAAATAAAGACCGGACCAAGAGCTCCCCAGTCCGTATGTATTTCATGAAAGTTCAATGTGAAATATACGAATAAGGGGCCGAAAGTGACGAGGTGGCAAAGCCCGAGCGCGCGCGTATAGGGCATATAACGATCAAGCAACCAGACCACATGCATGGCTGCAAAACGCGCCACAAATATTAAAATAACCGGCCAGACCGGCGCGCCGAACAGAATAAAAATCAGTGCGATCATCTGAGGGAAAACCATGATTTTGGCCCATAGCGAGGTCAATCGCCCCGTGGGAGAACCAGGATAGTTCAGGATTTCACGGTGATCATGAACAACTTCTGCGAACCTTGAAAAGATTGGATGAGCCATATGTCGTTCTCCTTAATATCCAAGGTATGTTCCGCCGTAATGGCGGCCGAACTTGGCGATAAAGAAGGTTTCTTATTAATACCGTTTGCCCCTGCGGCGATAGCGGGGGCCTTCACCTAACATGGTCGCGCCGCCATGATAGCGGTTCCCGATAAAGCCGTTACGGCCGAAAAATGCGGGATTTCCGTAATAGACTTTGCGGCGTCTGGGTTTTGCGCGATGCGCCTCTTCCAGGCTGATCATATGATCATGCAGAGCGGCGAGCTGATTAGTTTGCGCGTCGAGTTTCGCATTCAGCAGGCCCAGTTCAGCCGCTTTACGGGCTTTCATATCTTGGCGCTCTTCCTGCTTTAACAATTTTCTCTCATGATCCGTAATTAACGGCCCATGCTGCCCCCGGTAAACCACGACTCCATTATCCATTTCGGCGCTATAACCGCTGCCATTACCCGCAAAAGCTGGAGATGTAGCTAAAACGCCAACCAAGGTCAGACCCAGCATTCTTATACCCATTTCACCACTCCTTTTGATCATATTAGCAAAAGAAGCCATAAAAGCGAGTCGGCGCGCCTGTGGCGGGAACCGTAAAAATCACCTTCCCCAAAATGAACAACCTCCCCCGCATTTAAGCGGAGGAGGCCGTCGAGCTTGGATCAGGTTAGTCAATTGGGGGGACTAATTATAATCCAAGCGCGCCCCGAGAATGAGTGTTAGTCCTGTGATAAAGACCTGTGAGTCACTTTTATCATATTCTCTTCATTAATGAAACTGGCTAATTCTTTATAATCTGACAAGATATTACTGTCGATCATGGTTTGCAAATCGTCACCGGCTTTCATACGGCTTTCAACCTTTGATGCGATATCAGCTAAGGTGTTACGGGTTGTCTGCATATCAGCTTTACTGCTCATAGGGCCATGACCGGGTATGATTTGAGTCTTGCTTCCGGCTTTCATGAGCCCTGTATCCAGGGCTTTGATCATGCCTCGAACTGACCCGCCGCCATCAACGTCAATATATGGGAACATGCCATTAAAGAAATTATCCCCCATATGCAGAATGTCAGCTTCGCGAAAATATATAATTGCATCGCCGTCTGTATGCGCATTTGGCACGTGGATCACATCAATGGTCTGACCGTTAAAATGAAATGTCATCGTATCTGAAAATGTAACACTTGGCCAAAGCCCCGGATCCGTCGCTTCGATTGTCCGGCCCCATAACTGGTTCTCAAATGACTGGCCCATTCTGGCCCGTACATTATCGTGGGCGACAATAGTTGCGCCTGTTTCTTTCATGGCCTGATTGCCGCCTGTATGATCACCATGATAATGGGTGTTTAAAACAAAACGGATCGGCGCGTCACCTGATAAGGCATTAATTTCATTCAAAATAGTCGGCACAAATTTGGCGAACTGATCATCGATCACGAAAGCGCCATCATCACCGACAGATACACCGATATTCCCGCCGCTTCCCGCCAGCATATAAACACCATCACCTAAATCAGATCGCGTCAGAGCATAACCGGTTTTTTCGGCAGCTTTAGCAGTCTTCGCTTTGCTGGCTTCCGCCTTTTTCGCCTTCGCTGCGGCAGCGGCTGTGTTTGAAACGATTTCAGATGGCTTATCGGCCGCTTCTGATGAGCAGGCCATAAGGACGATTACGGCCATGAGGCTGATAGATTTACGTTTGATTGTCATACGCTTTCTCTTTCTCTGCAAAACCTGCTTACGAAGCTTTGGAAAATGTTGCGCCTGGCGGCAGGACACGATCTGGAACTTTATGATGATCTGCCCAGGCCCGAATATTGATCAAAACCTTCTCGCCCATTTCGCGCCGGGACTCGTGAGTTGCCGATGCAATATGCGGCGCAAGGACTACGTTTTGAAGGCCCAGCAATCCAGGATGTATCTTGGGTTCATGCTCATACACATCCAGTCCCGCCCCGCCGATCCGGCCTTCGGCCAAAGCATCAGCCAGAGCCGCCTCGTCAATGACCTCACCTCTTGATGTGTTGACGATATAGCTGCTGCTCGACATTTTTGACAACCGGCCCGCATTAATTAAGTGATAGGTGGACGGCGTCTTCGGGCAATTAATGGAGACAATATCCATCTCGGATAACATGGCGTCCAGATCATCCCAATAGGTCGCTGATAATTCTGCTTCGATAGGCCCCGGAACGGGACGGCGATTATGATAATGCACCGATAGACCAAAAGCGGAAGCCCGGCGCGCAACCGCCTGACCAATTCTGCCCATACCCACAATGCCAAGCTTTTTACCGCGAACGCGATGGCCCAGAAGGTTAGTCGGCGCCCAGCCCTTAAAACCACCCGCGCGTGTCAGGCGGTCACCTTCAACCAGACGTCTGGGGACGGCCAGGATCAAGGCCATGGTCATATCCGCCGTGTCTTCGGCCAGCACGCCGGGTGTGTTTGTGACGATAATGCCTTTGGCATGGGCCGCAGCTACATCAATGTGATCTGTCCCTGCGCCAAAATTGGCAATCAGGCGGAGATTTGGCCCGGCGGCATCTATGACATCTTTGTCAATCTGATCTGTCACTGTCGGCACCAGAACATCACAATTTGCGACCGCTTGCTTAAGCTCAGCCTGCGACATTGCAATATCATTGGAATTTAGCTGACTTTGAAAAAGGTCTGCCAGCCGCGCCTCAATTTCATCTGGTAATCGACGGGTAACGACAACAGAGGGTTTTTCACTTTTTTTACTCATAGATATTCACCAAAGGACTTTGCGAGCTATATTGCAAGTCACCTTTTCGTGCGTATAGCATAAAATAGGAAATTTGCTTTCAAAAAACGCCTTCAAACCCACGACCTTTACTATCTCTTTAGGGTTTATCGGCCAGATAAGGCATCAATTTATAATCTCGATGTATTCTGGGGTCACAGTGCCAAATACGCTTCGCATAATTCTAATCGCTATATTTGCTTTATGTCTTGGCACAATCGCGCAGGCAGATGAGAGCAAACGACGTGTTGTCGTTGAAAAAATCCCAACATTGAAAAATATCTATAAGGTTTCCGCTGCCAAGACCCATTCCGGACTGCCTGTGCCTCGATTTGTCTCCTTGAAATATGGCAAAGTAAACGGACGGCAAGGCCCAAGCTTGCGCCATCCAGTACTCTGGCAATATCGCCGCAAAGGGCTTCCCCTCATTGTTGTCGCAGAAATGGATATCTGGCGAAAAGTGCGGGATATTCACGGGGATGAAAGCTGGGTTCGCAGCTCGTCTCTATCTGGAAACCGACGCGTCATAACCTTGCGTGAAAGTCCGCTTATGGCACGCCCCAAGCTGGAATCCCGCACAATCGCAATTGCCGATGAAAAAGCCCTGTTAGAACTTGAAGAATGTACGGAATCCGGATGGTGCAAGCTAAAGGCCGCTAATGGCCTTAAAGGCTGGGCCAAAGAAGACACCCTATGGGGTATAGAACGTTTTTAAAGTTCGCGTGGCCGGGTTCGAACAATAATATCAACTCTGTCTATGGTCTGATCGCCGGATAATTCTGGCAGGCCTTTAACGACGATCCCTTTAGGCTCCAGATCGGTCAGCTTTTGACCGTCTTCATCATATAAATGATAATGCGGCGCCGTATTCGTATCATAATATAAACATCCGGCGTCCACGCTGACAGTCTTGAGCAGGCCAGCCTTTAAAAAGCTGCCCAGCGTATTATAGATCGTGGCAAGAGATACCCGCATATCACCGTCAAGTAGCTCTGTGTGAAGCTCCTCAGCCGTAAAATGGCGGTTGTCACCCGCAAATAGATGGGACGCAATCAATTCACGCTGACGTGTTGGCCTAACACCCGCTGCGGTAAGTTTTTCTGTAACATCCTGCATAAATCAATCCAGCCCTAATCCAATTCATGGCCTGTTTCTAGAATAATTCTAATAAGTAAAAACTTTCTTGTCGAGTCCGCTTATCATCAAAACAGATTTGGAGGGCAAGTTCGGACGTTGGATCTTTTTGGATGCTTGAACTCCACAATATACGTCCTAAATGAACTCCCAAAGTCCCCTTTCAGTAATTCCAACCATCAAACTACAACGCTTCTTTTCACATCATAATCGGGGTTGAGTTTACAGGATAAGAGGTTAGGTTCTCGGTTGATTTAAAAGCTGAGGTTAGAACATGCTCAAAATCCAAAATTCCTATGACTATAATGATCTGATCATCAGCGGCGAAGAAAGCCTCTTTGGCCCCGGCAATGCGAAACTGCCTTTGCCGCCCATGTTGATGCTCGACCGTATTTTGCACATCTCTGATGAAGGCGGTGAATATGGCAAAGGCAAGATCATTGCCGAGCTCGACGTCAAAGATGATCTCTGGTTTTTTGATTGCCATTTTCGCGGTGACCCGGTTATGCCGGGCTGTCTTGGCCTTGATGCCATGTGGCAGCTGGTTGGGTTTTTCTTGGGCTGGAGCGGCTCTCCGGGCCGTGGCCGCGCCCTTGGTGTCGGCGAGCTGAAATTTACGGGTCAGGTCACGCAGGACATAAAACTGGTTCGCTATGAAATCGAAATCAAGCGGGTTATCCGCCGGTCGCTTGCCTTGGGAATTGCGGACGCTGTCCTGATTGCAGATGGCGAAGTCATTTACAAAGCCAAGGATCTGCGGGTCGGCCTGTTCCAGACCGATGCCAGTAAAGCAGAAGCAGCAAAGGGAGAGGGCTAATGCGGCGCGTTGTTGTTACCGGGATCGGTATCGTTTCCTGTATCGGAAATAATCAGGATGAAGTAGCCGACAGCCTGCAAGCCGGACGATCCGGCATCACTACAGATGAGCGTCAGGCCGAGCTTGGCTTTCGTTCCTGCGTGTCCGGGCGCCCGACGCTGGATCCCAAAGAACATGTTCACAAACGCTCTTTCCGTTTTATGGGCGAAGCGGCTGGCTGGGCCTGCGTATCTATGCAGCAGGCCATTGAGGATGCGGGTCTTGATGAAGAGACTATTTCCGATCCGCGTACAGGCATCATAGCGGGCTCGGGCGGTCCATCTGCCATAGAAATTGTAAGAGCCGCCGACATTGTCCGCGAAAAAGGCAGTCCCAAACGCATTGGCCCTTTTGCTGTGCCCAAGGCCATGTCCTCGACCATTTCGGCCACGCTGGCGACCCATTTCAAAGTCAAAGGCGTAAACTACTCCATCACCTCTGCCTGCACCACTTCCCTGCACTGTATCGCGGCCTCCGCCGAGCAAATCCAATGGGGCAAACAGGATGTTATGTTCGCCGGCGGCGGCGAAGAACTGGAATGGCCGCTCACATCTTTGTTTGACGCTATGGGCGCCATGAGCAGTAAAT
>JAHDGM010000032.1:19846-27832 GCA_020627655.1 Hellea sp. | reverse complement strand
TGTTTGCGTTAAACCGTCTAAGAAAGTTTTGTGAGGAGGCGCACCTACATAACTATCAAGCAAGCCATCATCGCCGATCGCAGGAAATGGAAGCTCTGATCCAGACGCCGTCACGCCATTATAAGGCAGCACTAATTCCATATCTTGTAATAACATCTCCATATCAACCACGCGGCCATTCATATCAAAAACCAGTGCCCCTTCTGTAGGTCTGGCAATGGCGCCTATAAATCTGCTCGCAGCATCTTCAACGTGAACATAACTAACGGGCCCTATAAACGGAATATCGTAAGCTTTTCCTGCAAAGGCTGCCAAAATGCCAAGAGTAGGAGCAGCGCTCATACCTTGATCACGTCCGGGACCATATATGACGCCGGGCCGAATACAGACAGAAGGCACCTGCCAGTCCTGCCAATAGACCTTGGCCATTTGTTCATTACAAACCTTATGAGCACCATATAGCGTATCCAGAAAATCATTCTCACCCATAGCTGGCGCGGCAATTGAACTTGCGTAAACAATTCTATCAATACCAGCAGCGCGCGCAGCTTCAAAAACGTGCGTTGTGCCCATTACATTGACTTGTGTCCCTAATATGGGATCAGCCTTAGCAAATGGGACTTGCAAAGCAGCGAGATGAACAATCGCAAAGATATTATGATCATCAATTACCTGCGTAAGCTGCCTATAATCTGTTATATCTCCCCTGATCCATTTCACTTGCTCAGCACTATCCATAATTAAATCCAGTCGCTGGCGATTTTCGGAAAGATCGAAAACAACAGGTATAGCGCCAACTGCATTTAGCCCATGTACTACCCAAGCCCCAATGCACCCAGCTGCGCCAGTTACTAATACGGATTTCCCGGCTAGTGGATGCTGCATCAATTCACATCCTTGGAAAGGCGATTGCGAAACTCCAGTAATGGGGCAAGAGCCACATCCAGATCGTCAACGAGCCGCTTGCGTGTGTCGTGCAGGCTAATATTGTCCACCAACGCTTCCAGCCTTGCTGCTGCTCTCCATGCCTCATGCCGTGCAAGTTCAGCGGATAGACACGGATCATCCCATCCCGCCATATTAACTGAATTGGTCGCGTCGGGGGCGTGTGCTGGTACGACAACAAATGAAGGAATCATTGTCATACGTTCGGCTTTTTTCTTCAGACGGCGCGCTCTGTGAAAAATCATATTACCCTGTTGCATAAAACCGTATCCGGCTGCAGGAAATGGAACTGTAACAACTCGCTCTTCAGGAAGATCAATATCTATCCCTTCTTCCCCAGATATGCCCAGAAGTTCCTGCCCTTCCATCTTAGTGCCCTCGAAATATTGAAACTCTCCACCCTCAAATCCATCTGGATCGGAGAGCATTATTACAATGTCAAAAGCCACTGAATCTGTGTGCCAGCTGTCCACAGCTCTTGTTATATCTTCAGGCGCGTAATTCACTCCGCAGGCAACCGCTGGCACGGAATGACGCGCCAATTGAACATCGGCTATTGCAGATAAATGCTCAGCTAGTTCAGGACTATCACAGAAATCTTTAATAAATTTGGATCTATATCCAGCGCCGCGAACATAGGAGCCAAGCCTGTTCACCCCAGTTCCAACACTTATATTTCTGTTGTCATACATTTTGAGGCAAACGTCCCGCATGACAGTTAAACCTTCATCAGAAAAAATGCGGAAAGCGGAACTGACACCAAAATCAGATGGGCATTCTGTGATAATATTATCGTCATACCCAAGGGCCTTGAGCGATGTGACACTTCTTGGCACCTCAAGTTTTAAATGGATATTCGCATCAAACACCGGCTCACCCTCAAGCTTGATATATTCCGGTGGTCTTTGATCGGGAAATGGCAATGTCCTAAGCATGACGTCCTCCTGCACGAACTCTGCAAGCAAGAAGGGGCTTTAGTCAATGTAGAGATATTTCACCATAAGCGCTTTTGAAACTAGCTATTCAAAAATCCAGAGTTTGCCGCCTTGATGATTATTAAAACCCCTTTGTAATTAGCGTCCAAAGAGACGCCCTCTTTCGGCAATGAAAATTATTGCTAGCGAACCAGTCCCCAATACCACAAAGCCCCACAAAACTGGGATAACCGAACCGTCATATTGTGCAGCGACTAGATAACCCAAAATACTGGCTATTCCCGTAGTTACAAAGCCATAGGCAGCGCTCGCTGAACCTGCATTCTTTCCATGAGGCTCCATAGCAATAGCATTAAAGTTAGCACCGAGCATTCCAAAACATGCGATAGTCAGAGCAAATAAAGGATAGAAATAAATGAGTTTTTCTCCAACGACAGACATTATCAGGACATTTGCAAGACTAAAAACAATGAAAAGCATTACAACAATATGACTTATACGTTCCATGCCAAGCCGCTCGACCAGACGTGCATTTAAGAGACTCGTCACGGCCATGGTCATCGCCACACCAGCAAATAATAATCCAAAATTATGACCCTGAGAAAACACATCCGCAAAAATCTGCTCAGACGCTCCTAAAAAAGCAAATAAGGATCCATAAATAACACCGCTTGCAAACATGTACCCCCATGTCGACCGGGTTTTTAGAACCTCAAAATATGCGACCACATAACGTTTTGGAGTAAATTCATTTCTCTTTTCCCTTGGTAAGGTTTCAGGAAGTCTTATGGTCACCCAAATCAGGACAGCAATACCCAACACTACTAAAATTCCGAATGTCCAGCGCCATGAATACCCCATCAACCACTGCCCCACCATCGGAGCAACAATAGGAACAATCATAAAGACGGTCATAACAAGTGACATAACCTTGGCCATGCCCCGTCCTGCCAATAAATCCCTTACGATAGAAACTGTAACAACGCGAATACCGGATGACATGAGGCCCTGACAAAAACGGAAGACCAGCAACCATGTAAAGCTTGGCGCATAAATACAGGCCGCACCCGTAATGATAAAGCCAAACAGGCAAATCCGTAATAGTCCGATCCGTCCGAAACTATCTGAAATTGGCCCAAAGAATAGTTGGGGGGCGCTGAAACCAAACATGAAAGCAAATGTAACTAATTGCTGCCTGTTTTCATTTTCCAGATCGAAATGCTCCCCAATGACGCCGAGCGCAGGCAACATAGTATCAATAGCAGCAGCCGTTAATGACATCAGAGCCGCCATCATGGCAATGAATTCCCATCGTGGCATTGGTAGAACAGGAGGATGATATATTGCTTGTTGGGTCATAAAGGTTCGCCGCTATAAGCGGCCACCCGATGCAAAACAAGCCAATACAGAAATTACTCTTTGAAAACCTCTCCGGCTTTCATCACAAAGCTTACATTCTTAAATAAATGTAGTGATCTCAGATAACTCTTTTTTGATCAAAGCATGAATGGGAACGGGACAGTCCTTATTGGGATAGCCGACCACTAATAGTACAAACGGTTTTTCATTTTTTGGCCGCCCACATATTTCCGTTAAAAACCCCATAGGCGCAGGCGTATGGGTAAGTGTACCTAGTCCAGCCTTATGCAAAGCAGCAATCAACATGCCAGTAGCCAAACCAACAGACTCGGTCACATAATAATTTTTTTTATCGTCTCCAACTTGCACTCCGCCACGACGCTGAGCAAATACGGCTATAAGCCAGGGCGCTGTTTCCAGAAACGGCTTATGTTCATCGGTGCCAAATGGAAGAAGCGCATCCAGCCATTCCTCGGACGCCCGTCCGCCATAAAATTCTTGCTCTTCTTTTTCTGCAGCCTCACGGATTTTACGTTTAACATCCAAACTCGAAATAGCCACAAAATGCCATGGTTGGTGATTAGCCCCTGAAGGAGCTGTACCCGCAACGCGGATTGCATTTTCTATAATATCCCTGGGAACCGGATCAGAAGAGAACATACGAATAGACCGGCGTCGTGACATCTCTTCTCGAAATGTTTCCACATTATGACGCATCTCATCTTCAGACTGGCGTTGATAGCCCGTTAATGGAACATATTTGTCGTTCATAGTTCATTCCAATTTAGAATTACCTTACCACTCTTACCAGTTTCCATCAGATCAAATGCCTGTTGGAAATCACGTGCATCAAAGCGGTGAGTAATCATTGGGCTCATATCTAGACCGCTATCTAATAAGGCAAGCATTTTATACCAGGTTTCATACATTTGACGGCCATAAATTCCTCGTAGAGTTAACGCCTTACCAACAATTTTGCCAAAATCCACAGGAAAGGGTTTGGCTGGTATTCCCAACATCGCTACGTTTCCCCCCATGATCATTGTATCGAGCAATTGATTAAACGCCGGTTCAGCACCGCTCATCTCCAGGCCCACATCAAAGCCTTCATTCATTCCGATCTCAGCCATAACATCGCGAAGATTTTCGTTGAGGACATTGACCATTCGGGCATTAGGTGCCACTTTTTTCGCGAAATCCAGTCGCCAATCGTTGATATCCGTAAGAACAATCCGGCGAGCACCCGCTTCTTCAGCAACGGCTGCGGCCATAATACCAATGGGGCCTGCCCCAGTGATTAGAACATCTTCACCTACCAGATCAAAAGACAAAGCTGTGTGAACAGCATTGCCTAGGGGATCGAGTATGGCCCCTATTTCCAAGGGAACGTTATCTTGCAATGGAATAACATTGAACTCTGGCAGCGCTAAATATTGAGCGAATGCCCCCGGAAGATTTACACCGATACCCTTTGTATCCGGGTCAAGGTGAAACCGCCCGGCGCGTGCATTGCGAGAGCGATTACCCACGACATGGCCCTCACCCGTAACTTTTTGGCCTATATTAACGCGACGAACACCCGATCCAATATCTGCTACATAGCCGCTATATTCATGCCCCGTGACCAAACCGACAGGAACATTATCCTTGGCCCAATCATCCCATTTATAAATATGCATGTCAGTACCGCAAATGGCCGTCCGTTCAATTTTAATCAGGACTTCATCAGGTTCAATTTTTGGAACAGGTCTTTCTTCCATCCACAGGCCTTTTTCAGCCTTGGCCTTTACCAGACATTTCATGGTTTCCGGAATAACACTCATGAGATGACTCCCAAAGCTTTACCCACCTTTGTGAAAGCGGCGACAGCGCGATCAATTTGTTCAGCAGTGTGGCCCGCACTCATCTGTGTTCTAATGCGGGCCTGCCCTTTGGGCACAACCGGGAAGAAAAACCCAATCACATAAACGCCCTCATCCAGCAACATATCAGCCATGTCCTGTGCCAGCTTTGCATCACCAAGCATTACCGGAATAATTGGATGCTCACCAGGTAAGAGGTCAAATCCTGCATCTGCCATCCCTTTCCTGAACCGCTGAGCATTTTGCTGTAATTTGTGGCGAAGATCATCGCCATTTTTGACAAGGTCAATAGCTTTTAAGCTCGCGCCGACCAATGATGGAGCCAGTGAATTTGAGAACAGATAAGGCCGCGAACGCTGCCGTAACATATCCACTACATTTTGCTTAGCGCAAATATACCCGCCCATCGCGCCACCGAGCGCCTTGCCGAGTGTTCCTGTCAAAACATCAATTCTGCCTTCAACGCCTCGGTAGGCTGCTGAGCCGCGGCCACCTTCACCCATAAAGCCTGTAGCGTGGCAATCATCCACCATAACCAAAGCATTATATTTGTCGGCAAGATCACAAATTTCGTCCAGTTTAGCGATATAGCCATCCATGGAAAAGACGCCGTCTGTTGCAATCATAATATGGCGAGCCCCATTCTCCCGCGCCTCTTTCAATTTCGCTTCTAGGTCTGCCATATCCGAATTTGTAAAGCGGTAACGGGCAGCTTTACACAAACGAATACCATCAATAATGGAAGCGTGATTAAGACTGTCGGAAATAATGGCGTCTTCTTTACTCAGCAGAGGTTCAAACACGCCGCCATTCGCGTCGAAGCAGGCCGCATATAGAATACTATCGTCAAAGCCGAGCCAGTTAGCGATGGCCTGTTCAAGCTCTCTGTGCTGATCCTGAGTTCCGCAAATAAACCGAACGGATGACAAACCAAACCCGTAGTTATCCAGAGCCTTGGCACTCGCATCAGCAAGTTCAGAACTATCAGCCAAACCAAGATAATTATTCGCGCAAAAATTCAAAACTTCGATTTCACTGCCATCATCACGTACATGGATGGAGGATGCTTGTTTGGAAACGATCAGCCGCTCACGTTTGTAGAGCCCTTGTGCTTCAATATCCTTGAGGTCTTGATCCAGTTGATCATAAAAATTTTGCGACATGACACGTTTCCTGTTTATTGGTTTTATAACGACAAAGATAAGGATATGACATTTCAAAATTAAGTGATTTGAGCAATAATCTAGCAATGTCGACACATCTGAATGACCTTTTAGCAGAAATTCGCAAATGCCGTGTCTGCGAGAAAGCTGAAAACCCGTTACCTCACAAAGCCCGCCCCGTTGTAGTTGGTAACTCCAAAGCAATGATACGGATCATTGGACAGGCACCTGGTACGCGCGTTCACGCCAGCGGCATTCCTTTTGATGATCCGTCAGGTGATCGGCTCAGGGACTGGCTAGGGATAACACGCAAACAATTTTACAACGAAGACTTACTAGCAATTACCCCGATGGGATTTTGCTTTCCGGGACTGGACGCAAAAGGTAGCGACCTGCCGCCTCGAAAAGAATGTGCACCTTTATGGCAAGACAGCCTCACTCAGGCTTTTCCAAACATAACACTTACGCTTTTGGTCGGTCAGTACGCCCAAAAACAATATTTAGGAAAACGCCGTCAGAAAAACCTTACAAAAACTGTCCGGCATTGGCGAGATTATGGCCCGGAAGTTATACCCTTACCTCACCCATCCTGGCGCAATAATGTCTGGATCAAGAAGAATCCATGGTTTGAAGGGGTATTAGAAAACTTAAAGTCACGCGTTTCTAAAATCGCGGATCAGCTAGCTGATTCATAGATAGCACTGATATATCTGAGATTGTTTCCCGGCCTTGCTCATCCACAGCACTCACTCTGTAAAAGCCCGGCGTCTTAGGGCGCCAAACCGACTGCCCGCCATTTTGAGGAACTCTTTCGCCGTTCACAAAAAAATCCGCCTTTCCCGTTTCAGTCCGGGCAGACAAGGTAAATCCTCTGGAATCCGGTCCGAATTCATTTGCGATTAATTCGATATCGTCCGGCGGAAATAATATTTGCGGGCCAGCCTCGGTATAGTCTTTCACCCTCTGTAATCCTAACGGAGCCTCGTCATCAGCAGCAAAAGTTTCAGCCGTCCTACTAACGGGCAAAGCTGCAAATAAGTCAAATAACAGCGGAGCAGCAGCTATGCGGCCTGTTTGGCCTTCACATGGTGCCCCGTCAGGACGGCCAGTCCAGACAATGATAGTCCACCGGTCTGTATAACCGGCAGCCCAGGCATCTCTAAAGCCGTAAGACGTTCCAGTTTTATAGGCAATCGGCGCTGCATCCTCTGCCAACCATCCCGGTACATGTCCAGCTGGTGTCGGCGCTTGCCGTAATATATCAGTTAAATCTGCCGCCGTATCAGGTTGAAATAACCGGACCGGCTTGGTGAAGGGTTCATCTTCAATCCAACGCAAAGGCCTAGCCTCACCGCCATTGGCCAGCGCCGCATAACCAACAGCCAGATCATTAAGCGTAATGCCCGCGCCGCCAAGAGCTACAGCCAGGCCCGCGCGTTCGGAATCGCCGCCTAATCGAACTATATTCATATTGGCGTTTTTGAGGCTGGCCTCGAACCGTTGCCCCCCAATCTTATCCATAATAGCCACCGCTGGAACATTCAGACTATGCCGAAGCGCCTCATGAATACGCACGTCACCATAATAACGACGATTAAAGTTCTCTGGCTGATAACTCCCAAACCGTGTTGGGGCATCTTTTATCCAGCTGGCATTAGACAACAAACCGTCATCTATCGCCATTCCGTAAATAAAAGGCTTTAGCGTAGAGCCCGGAGAGCG
>JAHDGM010000032.1:0-19836 GCA_020627655.1 Hellea sp. | reverse complement strand
TACGCAGGGTCATATCCAGCCAGCCTCCAGCACGCTCCCGTCCACCAGAAGCCATATGAGCCCTGACAGCCATGGTTTTATTTTCGACAACTGTGAACGCAACGCTTACGCTGCTTGGCAACTCAGAAAGATATTGCTGAGCAACCGCTTCTACATCCTTCTGCAGATCAATATCCAGAGTCGTTTTTACAGAACGGTTCGCTTGCTTAAGCGATTGCGATGTGAGCCATGCTGTTTCAGGTAAAGGCACTTTAGTGACAGTCACAGGAATTTCCTTGGCCTCGTCCCTGCGTATATTATCAATTGCGTCAATGCTCGCCAGCTTATCCAAAATTTTATCCCGGCCCCGCTGGGCTGCATTAGGCCATAGATCAGGACGCCGTGCTTCAGGGGCCTGAGGAATAGCAATTAACAGTGCAATCTCATCATCACTGAGCTCATGCGGCGTTTTTCCAAAATATGCCAGGGTTGCCGCATGAATGCCGTCTATATTACCGCCATAGGAAATATGGGTGAGGTAAAGCTCTAAAATTTCTTTTTTGGACAAAAAGAGCTCATATTGGAGCGCCCTAAAACTTTCAATGACTTTGGAGGGCAAAGTTCGCTTTCGCGGTTCGATCTGACGCACAAGCTGCATGGTGATTGTCGAAGCACCTGAAACAGGTTTGCCTGCGTCGCGCCAGCTTTTTGCAGCCCTGAATATTGCCGGTACATCAACGCCGCTATGATGCCAAAAACGTGCGTCTTCTACGGCAACTAAGCGCTCAACAAAACGGGGATCTATGGCGTTCAAATCAGCTCTTATTCGCCAAATGCCGTCTTCAACCGTAAAGCCACTCAACCATAAATCCGATCTGTCATTCACAACAGATGAGACCTCCCTGGCTTTTTCAAGAGGCGGCGGAAATAAAAGCGTCGTACCAAGAAATATAACCAGAAAGCTTACGCAGACGCGCAGCAGCCAAAGAGGATATGTTATCTGTCTTGTCACTAAAGCGCAGGATCAGCCGTAATAGTAATTTGATCCGCTTCGGTTATGGCGTGATCTTCGGGTCTATACATATCCTCAATCACGACACCCGGCATTGTAAATGTACCCGGCGTAACCGCGCGAACTATATATGCCGATCTATGGTGGTTGGAATTATTTGTTGCAAGAGAAGCCACAAAACGATCATCTCTGGCTTCTGCGACTTGTAGACGGGCTATTTTACCAAGCCAAGCATATGGCCCTTGGCTGCGTCCATTTTTAATAGCGCCGTCTTCAGGACGCAAAATCGTTTCTATTTCAAACCCAGCCGGTAAGAGATCTGCAATAACAACTGATCGTCGCCAAGATTTAGTCGAACTATACTCAAGCTCAATCACAAAACGCTCCCCTTGGCGGACCGTACGCCCCTTAAGAGGGTCACCCTTGATCGTGTGAATTGATTTCTTGATCTTAAACCCATCTGAAACGGGTTTAGGAGCGTCTTTAGGCGGACCATCAACTGTGACAGAGGCCCATATGCGTTGATTACCAGCGTTAGCAAATTTTGGTTCGCGCTCTAGGTCATTACCGTAGAGATTTATGACGGGTGAGCCCTTTGATTTAGGCACGGTTATATTTGACACTTTGATATCTGGAACCTGATTGTCCTTCATCACAGCTTTAAAGGCTAATATCAGATAACCTTTTTCCTGTGTGTTTAACCATTTTTTCTCACGGATCATACCACTTAAGTCTTCGAGAAGGTCATTCGCAAATTTATCATCCCCAACTTCTGATGCAACGGCAACAAGCCCTGCTAAGTCTCTTAGAGGTGTAAAGTAGTAATTTTTGCGATCTTCATGATTTATATTTTTCAAAGCCGAAGCAAAAGCCTCATCACCGCGGCGATCATCGCCGAGCAGTTTCAAGGCACCCCCTAAATAAGCATGGGACAAAGGTGTTTTCATTTTCCCGCGATTATTGTCATAATGATACCGGGCCTGACCAAGATTACCTTCACCATTAAGCGCTAATACATATTGCGCATAAGCGGCAGCCTCAGCTCGCATGGATATATCCCAAGCTGAATTATCCCGCATATAAGCATATCGCAGACGCGAATACCGCGGCATTTTACTAATTTCGCGTGCCGCTTTTGTTGTCATTTCAAGAATATCTTCAGGCACATAATAACCTTGAGCTTTAGCACGGAAGAGAAAATCTGTTGCATAAACTCCGACCCAAGACATGGCGTACCGATCGCCAGAGCGCCATAGACCAATAGAGCCATCCACACTGACACGGTTGGATAATTTATAAATCGCTGCCTGAATGCTGCGGCGGCGAGAAATGTCTGTTTGCCCTTCTATACCGCCTAAATCGGATGCATAAATCAGCGGTAATGCTGTCGAAACTGTTTGTTCCGTACAGCCATATGGATATTTGCGAAGACTATTGACGATTGGCCCTGGATCAATACCGGGAAGTTTTGTGAACGACACAGTGACATCTGTACCTTTAGGAATAAATTTTTCGACCCAGGCACTTGTAAGCGTCAAGTCTTTACCCGGTAACAATTCAACGAGTTTATTTTCCGTGATAGGGTAAAATGGTGACCTTACCTGAATAGGATAAGTCGAATCCACGGCATAGTTTCCTGGCCCCTTAATATTGACATTGACTGTTTCGACACCAGTAGCACTAGCTGTCATATCAATTCGATCCTGTTCCCTCTCGCCTTTTTCAAGGTCAAAGGTGAGGCTGTCGCTGGCGCTCAAAACTCCCCCGGCAACCAATTTACTGGTATATTGCCCTGCTCGGCCTTCCACATTATCCAAAGACACAGTAACAGCCGCCGCATCGCCGGGTGCCAAGAAGCGGGGCATAGCTATGATGGCAGGTACAGGATCTCTAACTTTTAAAGGTTTGGAAGTGCTTCCTACGGCTTTGGCATTCCATGCCGTCGCCATAAGCCGTAATTCTCCATTGAAATCGGGAATATCCATCTCGACCCGTGCTTTACCATTCCGAACAGGCACTTCGCCTTTAAACAGTGATACTGTTTTAGTAGGCACCACCGTTAACCCTTCACCGCCTAAACTATCACCCCCGGTGCGCGTATTGCCGGGATTACCGAGATTAGCGTTTAAAATACGGCCATAGTCATCTCGTAGTGATATACCGAGCGCCTTTTTCCCGAAGAAATGCTTAGCTGCATCAGGCGAGCTGTATTTTGTTATTTGAAGGATGCCTTCATCAACGGCCGCAAAGTTTATGAGGACTTTGCCATTCATGGCTGGGCCGTCAACATTGACTGTAAAGACCTGTTTCGTTCGCGGGCGGATCACCTCTGGTGTTTCTATATCCAGTTCGAATGTCTGATCAGTACGATCAAGAGCGATATAACTCACGCCTACTGCGCGTCTCGGAACAGGCCGATCAGCAACATCTCGAGGCGTATAAAGCGTGACTAGAGCATACACACTATCACCCCAATCTTTATCAAACTGGAATGTAAGTTCAGAACTACCTTCAGAAAGTGATAGAGGCTGTACCAAATGAATGCGGTCACTGGCAATCACCATCTCACCGAGGCCATCATAGGGCGCGTTAACAGTGAGTTTAACCATATCGCCTGAGTTTACAGTCTCGTTGACAGTATTAACTTCAAGGTTATCAGGCGCTTCAGAATCTGAACGGCTTCCCCAACCCGACCAGAATTGGCGCGACGCCATCAGATCATCCCCGTCCCATAGTTCAAGGCGATGACGGCCATTGGTAATAACATGGCTCCAAGCAACAGGGCTAGACGCGTTCAGTTTTAACTGTCCACTAGCTATAGGCAGATCCCGGCGGTCATAGCGGTAACGCCAACGCCCATTTTGGCGATACCATTGATATCCCCAGTTTTCACGAACGAGCTTCCATGTCAGCGCTCTAGCTTGAGGCTTTCCCTCTGCATCAACGGCAATAATATTAAACTTGGCGGGTGCACCTTTGGGAATATTATAACTGTCATAGCCATTTGCGATACCGACATAACTGTCGGCCGTTCTGATCGGAATTTGCAGGGCTTCTTTAATATAACGCCCCCCGGGTTCGGCCACTCCAGCTACAATTTCAGCCCGGAGAGGGTATTTCGATCTAACCGCCTCATTTTTATAATCCAGTCCAAATGTTGCTATGCCAGCCCCATCCGTCATAGCTGTGCCCATATCGATGATCCGTTCCGTAAATTGTTTTTTATGGGGACCAAACTGGTATTTCGCATAAGACTTAAAAGGCTGGCGATCTAGCCGGATGCGTGCTTCTGCTTCGGCTTCCAGCGCGGTTCCGGGCGCGCCGTAAAGAAACTGGGCGTCAACTTTAACGTCTCGGATTTCGCCAACTCGTATGATGGTTTCCTCAGCCTTAAGGGTGACTTTGAGTTTCTGAGGAACAAAGTCTTCTACGGCAAAACCAATGCGCTTGCGGGCTTCGGAACCATCAACAGATACCTGTAGACTCCAGCTCCCATGGGATGCTGAACGTGGGATTTCATAGTCCCAGGTGATAACACCCATATTTTCATTCAGTATATTCTTGTCAATTCGCTTCTTGAAAACTTCAACGCCGTTTGGCCGCCGAACTGAAAGCGTGACATTCCGATCCATCAAAGCCATAGCATAGCTATCGCGGAGCATGACTGTGAATCGCACTGTTTCTCCGCCCCGATAAACGCCGCGTTCGGGGAAACCATAAATGTCGACAGAGTCGCTGACATACCGCCCAGAAACATTATGATCAGATAAATCAACGGCTGCTCGTGTCATATCCAGCATGGCGAAGTCTTGATCACTGCCATAAGCCAATATCATCTTAGGGCTATCTGGGCCCTCACCGGCAAGTAGCGGTGCCGCAAAGTTCACATGTCCATTATGATCCGTTTTGTTTTGTGCCAGAATTTCATTAGTTTGGGCGATAAGTAGAACATCAACATCTTTTTGAAGCCGGGCTGTGTCAATTGACCTGACGGCCACATCCATGCCGCCCTCACCTTGATAAGATGTTAGCGCCAAATCCGTAACAATTATCCACCGCCATGCTCGTGCAACGTAATCCTCATCTTCGTCATGTGACCGCGTAGCAGAGACGATATATGCTCCCGGCTGCAAAGTGCCGACCAAGTCAGATACAGGGAGTATAGTTGTAACAGTCTGATTCTTGACGCTTTTCACATCCATTTCACCCGACCATATGGATGTACGAATATCTGCGCCTGCATTATGGCCTTCCCAGCCATAATCACCCTCAATAATGTTCATACCGGCTTGTGGGTCGCGCCGCGCAATCATGCGGTCCGTTACGCGCGATATTTCGATTTGCAGCTCATCGACATTGACAGTTTCGATGGCAACGCCTTGCGCGCCGATACGCGGCAAAATAATCCCCTGTCCCGTAAAGCCTACATATTTAGGTTTGTCGCCAAAGGATATAATCTCGACAATGTCTGTGATCAATTTACGCCCGTTAAGGCCTGTAAAACCCTGTTTTAGCCGAACCGTATAATCCTGATCATAACTAAACCCGGTAATACAAAGGTCATTATTAGAAATAGTTTGGGCAAACTGAACCTCAGGATCTATTTCAATATAATCTCTAACTTTTAAATTATCATCGGCATTAAGGGGTTCCGCAAAGGTAAAACAAACCCGGCTATCTCGGCTATCCTTATCGATCTCCCAGCCTACGTAACTTAAAGGTTCAATCTCATTGGTATCCGTATCGGATATGACGGGCTCATTATTGTTTAAGCTTGGATTTTGAGTATCAGATGAAGTTTCTGAAACTACATTTGGCGTCTGAACCTGCGGGGTTTCTGCGCGGCTAGGCGTTATCTGAACAACTGAATTATTAGAGGATACCTCTGCTCCATTATTGGGAGAGTATAATCGGTAACCGGTCCACCACGCTAAAATAAATGCTAATGGGATAAGGGCAAACAGTAACCAGTTTTTCTTCATGACGAATCCTTTTGAGATATCATCACTATGCCATAAAGAAATGGTCTAAACTATGCTTCCATTATGGAAAGATTGTGGCGTTATTCCCACTCAATCGTTCCGGGAGGCTTAGAGGTCACATCATAAACCACTCTATTCACGCCGCGACATTCATTAATGATCCGGGTCGCTGTTTCTCCGAGAAACTCATGGGAATAAGGATAGTAATCAGCTGTCATGCCATCGGTTGATGTAACAGCACGTAAAGCCAGAACATATTCATATGTACGGCCATCCCCCATCACGCCAACCGTTTGCACCGGAAGCAAGACGGCAAATGCCTGCCAGATTTCATTATAAAGCCCATGTTTGCGAATTTGATCCAGATAAACGGCATCAGCTTCGCGGAGGATATCCAGCCGATCTTTGGTTATTTGGCCGGGGCAACGAATGGCCAGACCCGGCCCGGGGAATGGATGCCGCTCTACAAAGTCCTTATGCAGGCCAAGCTCTTGTCCGAGCGCCCGAACTTCATCTTTGAAAAGCTCTCTTAAGGGTTCAACCAGTTCAAGGTTCATACGCTCAGGAAGACCGCCCACATTATGATGAGATTTAATGGTCACAGACGGCCCGCCGTCAAATGACACACTTTCAATCACATCGGGGTAAAGTGTTCCTTGCGCTAGAAATTTCGCGCCGCCAATCTTCTTGGCTTCCCGATCAAATATATCAATGAATGTTCCGCCAATGATTTTGCGTTTCTTTTCAGGATCAGAGACACCTTCAAGCAACTTCAAAAACTCATCCTCGGCATCCACATGAATAAGGTTGATGTTATACTTGAAACAAAGATACGACCTGATCAGATTCTCCTTTGCGCATCATACCCGTATCTACATATACGCAGGTCAACTGATCCCCGATTGCCTGATGTATAAGAACCGCCGCTACAGAACTATCAACGCCCCCTGAAAGACCGCAAATTACCTTTCCGTCGCCGACTTGTTCACGGATGGCGGCAATAGCCTCACCTTTAAAGGCAGACATTGTCCAATCACCCCTGAATCCCGCTATATTATGGGTGAAGTTTCGCAGCATTTTAGCGCCGTTTACCGTGTGAACGACCTCAGGATGAAACTGTACTCCGTAAAAGTTACGCGAAGCATCCTCAATAGCCGCGTAAGGCGCATTTTCAGATTTTGCAATAATTTCAAAACCTTGCGGAATATTATTGACCCGATCCCCGTGGCTCATCCATACACGTTCAACACCTGACAAGCCTTCAAATAAACGGCTTCTACCGCCAATATTTAGGTCCGCACGCCCAAACTCTTTTTCTTCAGATGTTTCTACCGAGCCGCCAAGCTGCTCACACATGGTCTGTTGGCCATAGCAAATACCTAATACCGGCACGCCCATTGTGAAAACTTTTGCGTCTGCTCGCGGACTATTGGCTTCAGTCACGCTACTCGGTCCACCTGACAAGATGATGGCTTTGGGATTGAACTTATCTAAAAACGCGGCATCGACCTTGTTAAAGGGATGAATTTCTGAATAAACCCCTGCTTCACGAACCCGACGGGCAATCAGTTTTGTAACCTGTGAACCAAAATCAATGATCAATAATTGCTCATGCTGCATTCTGCTTCTCCATAACGGCAAAAAAGAAACCGTCTGTATTTGTACTGGCTGGCGTTAAAGTTACCGTCAGCCCGTCTTCTGACCAGGGCTTTGGCCCGTTAACACCAAATTTTTCTTCCCAAACCTCTCCAGCCGATAAGAGTTCAAAGCCTTTATACGTTTCCAGGAAGTTATAAACCTGCGCTTCATTCTCTTCAGCAAGCATAGAGCACGTCACATAGAATAAGAGTCCACCAGGCCGTAAATATTGATGTGCGCTTGCAAGAATTTTCGTCTGCTCATTATTGCGGCGCTGCAAGGTTTCTTCAGATAAACGCCATTTAGCATCTGGCTTGCGTCGCCACGTCCCAACGCCTGTACAGGGCGCATCAATCAGAACTTTATCCATTTTGCCTTTAAGGTCATCAAGGCTTTCAACGGGTGGATTACGAACATCAATAATATCCGTCCCTGCTCTCATGGCTCGCTGATAGACAGGGGCCAGTCTGCGCTTATCTATATCAAAAGCGTATAAGGCTCCCTGATTATCCATATCCGCAGCAAGGGCGAGAGATTTTCCGCCGCCGCCAGCACAATAATCGAGGATCTTTTCACCGGGCTGGGCGTTTACAAGCGCGCTAACAAGCTGTGACCCCTCATCCTGAATTTCAACCCCGCCAGTTTGGAAAATGGCTTCAGGTTGAATATTTGGCAAACGCCCTTCTAAGGTTTCAGAGTACATCCGCAGTCCAATGGGGGAAAGAACTGTTTTTTCCGGCTTAAACCTCGCCAATTCATCAAGAGCTTTTGATCGTTCCATTCGGATTTTATTGACCCGAATATCCATGGGTGGTCGTTTTGTTAAAGCTCTAGCTTCAGCCAAAGCCTCATCACTGAAGTTATTCTCAAAAGCTGGCCACAACCATTCGGGAACATCCCCTTTGATCCAATCAGGTGCGTCATCAAGGTCTATAGTTCCGCCCATCATTCGCTTTTCTCTATCGGTCAAAGCGGATGGGGAGAATTTATCTCCACTAAAAATTTCGGATAGTTTTTCGGCGCTATAGTCCCAATTAAAAACCAAAGTGCCCAAGGCTAAAGCCCGGGCGCTGTCATCATCCATCCTATAGGCGATCGAAGATTTCTGCCGTAGTGCATCATGAACAATATTACCGATAACACTGCGGTCCTTTGATCCTGCATAACGATTAGACTTACCCCAGTCGCGCAGTGCCATTGTGGCAGGCGTATGGCGGCTCATAATATCTTCGAGAACCTCTATTGAGGCCTGTATTCTACCGCCGAGCTTCAATGTCTTATCCCGGCATTGAATAATTAGGGGATTCGCGTGCTATAGCCACATCATGAACATGGCTTTCACGAAGACCGGCACCAGTGATGCGCACAAAACGGGCGTTTTTATGAAATGTCGGAATATCTTTGGATCCCGTATAGCCCATAGCCGCGCGTACGCCGCCAATGAGTTGGTGCAAAATAGGCCCTGCTGCTCCCTTATATGCCACTCGTCCTTCAATGCCTTCTGGAACGAGTTTCATACTGTCCGTGACTTCTTTTTGGAAGTAACGGTCCGCAGAACCTCGAGCCATAGCACCGACAGAACCCATACCGCGATAAGCCTTATAAGAACGACCTTGATAAAGGAAAACTTCACCGGGTGTTTCTTCCGCGCCCGCTAACATGGAGCCCACCATACAGCTCTCCGCGCCGGCAGCCAAAGCCTTGGCCATGTCTCCTGAATATTTAATGCCGCCATCAGCGATAACAGGAATACCTGCTTTGCTTGCTGCCTTACAGGCATCCATAATGGCAGTGAGTTGCGGCACCCCCACTCCGGCTACAATCCGCGTTGTACAAATAGAGCCCGGACCAATACCGACTTTAAGGGCGTCAGCACCGGCATCTATCAAGGCTTTAGCCGCCTCTTCTGTGGCAATATTGCCCGCAATGACCTGTGTGTTCCCATAAGCTTTTTTAATGCGCTTAACCTGATCTATCACTTTAGATGAATGCCCATGTGCCGTATCAATTACCAAGGCATCAACGCCCGCATCAATTAACGCCTCGCCCCGTTCATAACCAGCATCACCAACCGTTGAAGCCGCAGCAACCCTGAGCCTACCATGTTCATCTTTGGCAGCATTAGGAAATGTCTCAGCCTTTTCCATATCTTTAACAGTGATAAGCCCGACACAGCGGAAATCATCATCAACGACTAAAAGGCGTTCAATTCTGTGCTTATGTAACAGAGCTTGCGCTTCATCTTCGCTCGCACCTTCTTTAACTGTAACCAGATCACGGGTCATCAAGCTGCTAATTTTCTCACTTGGGTCGGACGCAAAACGAACATCTCTGTTCGTAACTATACCGACCAGGCGTCCATTTTTTTCGACAACAGGCACGCCTGAAAATTTATGGGTATCTCGGAATTTGCGAAGGTCAGCAAGTGTTGCATCAGGATGAATTGTAATTGGATTAACAACCATACCAGATTCAAACCGCTTAACTTTGCGGACCTCTTCGGCTTGCTCATCGATGGAAAGATTCCGGTGGACAACACCAATGCCTCCGATCTGAGCCATTGTAATAGCAAGACGCGCTTCAGTAACTGTATCCATAGCGGCAGATATCAACGGCACATTGATCGAAATACCGCGCGTTAGTCTTGTAACTAATCTGGCGTCGGCCGGTAAAATGTCTGATGCGCGGGGCTGCAAAAGCACATCATCGAAGGTCAGCCCTTCTCGAATCTCCATCGGATTCTCCTATCACTTTTGCAGGCGGGCTGTATCGTAAATGCTGGGTGGATGCAAAGAAAAACTGAAACAATTACATCAATCGACTACTAAGCAGCGTTCAAAGCATTTTTAATCGCCAGCTCGGCGGCTTTTAGACGTTCAGAACCATTACCCGAAATCAAAACATATCTAGCGCCTACCTGTTCTAAGACCTTAACGCATAAGGCCTGAAACTTTTTTTGATCTGAACTCTTTGAAAAATAGCGCGTACCGTCATCAACCCAATCTATATCGGGTTGTAAAAACAGGTATAAATCTGGAAGCTCAACACCTCTTATCCAATCTGCGGCTTCGCCCGTTAGCATTTCTTGCCACACACAAGTCAATAGCGGGTCAGTATCTTCTATCAGTATAGGCCCGGCAATCGGCTCTGTCGCTTTGCGCATAGCCAAATGCCGCTCAGCAATAATTGTAAAATCGGACGCTGTCCAAATTTCCGGTTCATCCACTTCTGTATAAGCTCTGCCATATTCAGGCACATATAATGTTCCCAACCTTTCAGCCAGCTGCTGAGCCAGTGTGGTTTTGCCAACACTTTCAGACCCAAACAAGACAACCCGTTTTTGATAATACGGCCTAACAATGGACGGGATAAACTCCCAGTGTTTAGCAGGATTATTTCGGATATCCGTGCCTGAAACGGAAATGGTTGAACGCTTGGGATCAACTATGACAGGCTTTGCATCAAGTTCTTCGGCAAGTCTGGTAATATAAGCCTCTGACCCGAATACATAATCGACTGGTTGGGGGTGCACATCTTTGCATATTTTTTTCCAAATATTCCAAAAATCAGGATGTTCCGATGGCTCTTGCGGCGCGTCTTCACAATACCAAATAATCCGGCAATTCGGTAATAATGCCTGCATCCATTCATAGCGTAACTGTCCGACTATAGGTTCCCTATCCAATGAACATACCAATATTGTAAGCTCATCCACGAGTTGGGCCGCCGTTTGGCAAAGCCAGACATGCCCAGCGTGAGGTGGTAGAAATTTACCTAATATAAAGCCGCGAGTAGTCATGACTTAATGGCGTTTCCAGAGCGCCATGATTGATACCACTGATAAAGCCCAATACATGCCATCACTAGAAAAACTGTGTAAAGCGCAGCTGTGGGTTCAAGTCCTTTTTTAAGATAGATGCCAATGGCCAAGATATCTACGACTATCCATATAATCCAATTCTCAAGCAATCGCCTTGCCAGGAAAAATTGCGCGATAATGCTTAACACCGTTGTGGTCGCGTCCCAATATGGCAGATCAGCGTCTGTATAACGCGACATTGCCGTGCCCAGCATCGTCACACTAATTATGGCAATGCCTATCCAGACAAAAGCTTCAGATGGCCTGATCCGGGCTACGACAACCAATCCATCGTCATCACGTTTTTCGAGCCACCACCAAAGCCCAATAAGCTGCATAATCAGGAAGTACCCTTGCAGCAGAGTATCGCTGTATAGCTTTGCTTCGTAAAATACGAAGGCATAAAGGGAAACCATCACAATACCGAAGGGATAGTTCCAAATACTTCGCCTTATCAAAAGTCCAACATTAGCCAGTCCGCACAGAGCCGCAATGATCTCAATCGCGCGAGATCCAAACATGCCTGTAAGAAACTCCCCCATAGCGCCTTCTATCAATGCCTGCTTTTTTGGGTTTTACCTTTAAAACCTTTCGCAACCAAATACATCTCTGGACTACCGGCCCGCGAGGCTTTGGGCTTGGCGTGCCGAACTGTTTTGAAATTCAGCTTCAATCGGTTGAGTAAAGTCTCTTCGGCGCCGCCCTGAAACACTTTTGTTACGAAATGACCGCCGGGCTTTAAGACATCCATTGCAAACTCAGCAGCGGCCTCAACAAGCGCTACTGTTTTTAAATGGTCCGTATTTCGGTGTCCCGTTGTATTTGCAGCAAGATCAGACAAGACTATATCTGGTTGATCTCCCAGCATGGACTTTAACCGCGTTGGCGCTTCATCATCCATAAAGTCCATCTCGATAATTTTAGCACCAGCGACCGTCTCGACCGGCAGAATATCGATCCCGATAACTTCACGCGCTCCAAGTTTAAGAGCGATCTGCACCCAACCTCCAGGAGCAGCCCCTAAATCAACCACAAGCGCATTTTTCTTGATCAGAGAATATTTTTCATCAAGTTCCAAAAGCTTAAATGCCGCCCTTGATCTGTACCCTTTAATTCTGGCTTCTTTAACATAGGGGTCATTCAATTGACGTTCGAGCCAAAGCTTGGAAGAAATCTTACGACCACGCGCTGTTTTAACCTTATGGTGCATCATGCGCGTCGCATTATCTTTGTCTTCTTTGGGGGTTTTGCGGCTACGGCGAGTTTCTGTAGGTTTGCCCCCCGACATCTTCCCAGGACGTTTATTGCGTTTATCGATCATGAGGACTCTTTCGCAACCGGTGTCAGTTTTTGACTACGCTGCATAAGGCCCATCAAAATGCCTTCCCGCAAACCTCTATCAGCAACGCGAATTTTGTCAGACGGCCACATTTCGCACAGAACATCCGTAATAGCACAACCGGCTACTAATAGACGTGCACGGTCTTCGCCGATGCAGGGTTCCTGCGCGCGCTCTTCATATGGCATTGCTGACATCGTCCGGCATATATTGACGGCCTCAGCCATTGGCATCCATGAACCATCGACCTTATCGCGTTGATAATAGGGTAATCGTTGATGAATACCTGCCAAGGACGTGATTGTACCCGAAGTGCCGATGATGTGCCCTTTCCCGGACTTGAATATATTGGTAAATCTAGTCTGTGAGTTTCGTTCAGCAATTTTTTGGCGAACTACAGCCTTCATATCTTCGTACCACTGGCTACGATCTCCACGCTCGGGTATTAATTCTGATAGTGTCACAACGCCAACAGGTAAAGACGCCCAAGCACTGATAGGGGGACGATGACTTTTCACCAATCCGCCATTTTCCCTAAGGGTTCGGACATCAACCCAGCTGAGTTCAGTAGAACCGCCGCCAATATCGACAACCAAGGCAACATCCTTGGTAATATCAATCAGATTAACACAACCCATCACCGATAGGCGCGCTTCAACGCGTGGGGATATAATTTCAAGCCCAATACCCGTCTCTTCTTTGACGCGGCTTAGAAATTCGTCGCAATTGTCAGCTGCGCGGCAGGCTTGTGTTGCTACGCAGCGCCAACGCGTAACGGATTTAGATTTCATCTTGCGAGCACAAACGCCTATAGCCTCTACCGCTAAGTCCATACTTTCTTTAGATAAACGCCCTGTCGCCTGAAGTCCTGCACCAAGACGTACAACTTTCGAATAGCTATCAATGACTCTGAAGCTATCGCCCTTCGGCCGGGCGACAAGAAGACGACAATTATTAGTCCCAAGGTCTAGTGCAGCATAGGTCTTTTGACGTCGACGGCGGCGCCTATACGGACTCCTACGCGCAGCTTTAGAATCCGAAAATTCCGTATGCCCTGCGCCGGAGATGTGATCATCCGGCATAATCTACTCTTTTTGTTTTGGCGAGGTCGCTTCAAAGCGCCGCAATCGCCTGACTTGCCATCACTATGACGCAGAAAGACTTAAATGAAAAGGGCTAATGAATATCGACATGATCAGAGAATTGAGACCAGTCAGGCTCAGGCTCTAGAGCTTCCATAGCTTCATGCTGAGTAAAAAATATTTTTCCAGTGAGCTGCCTGATCAGTTCAGAGCGCCCTAACCTGTCTTTGACATGAGAATGCAGTTCAGAAAAATGTAAAGTTACGCCAGCACTTTTGAGACGACTATTGATAGTTTCCAAACTGGCAAGCGCGCTGGCATCTATCCTATTAACCGCGGCGCACATCAAAATCAAATCCCTCATCTTCGGACTTTCTTCTACCAATCGCCCTATTTTACCCTCCAGATAGCGAGCATTAGCATAGTAGAGGCTCTCATCAATGCGCAATGTCTTCACATATTCGTTTGTCTCTACATTGAAACGCGCCGCATCTCTGTAATGTTCAGTTCCGGGAAACCTCCCGACTATAGCCATGTTTGGTCGAAGTGTGGATTTGATATGAAAAGTCATTGCCAAAATGACGCCGACCAAGACGCCCCATTGAACCCCAAAAATTAAAACAGCAAAAAACGTAGCGATTGCTGTAATGCCGTCCCCGCGGCTATATTTCAGTGTTTTCCATAGAGCCTTGAAATCAAATAATGAGAAACAGGCAACAATGATTAAAGCGGCCAGCGTCGACAAAGGCAGATATTGCAACACAGGCGTTAGAAACAATGCGGAAAGCGTCATTAGCGCCGCTAACATCAATCCCGAAATTTGAGTTTTCGCACCTGCGGTAAAGTTTACGACCGAGCGAGACATACTGCCATTGACAGGATAACCAGCAGACAACCCTGCAATCACATTTGCAGCCCCCAGCCCCAATAACTCTCGATCAGGATCAACATGACTTCGGCTCCTGGCAGCCAGTGTCTGAGCAGTGGACATACTGTCAACAAATGCGACCAATGCCAAAACCAGAGCCGGCAACCATAAAAGCTGTAATGTTTTCATATCCATATGCGGCATTGTTAAAAGCGGTAAGCCGCTCGGAATATTACCAACAACTCTGACACCATATTGATTTGATAAATCAAAAGCATAGGACGCAGCTATACTAGCCCCGATAGCAACAATTGGGGCAAGACGCGCGGCCAACCTTGCCCGTTTTGACTTCATACCTACTTTAAACAAGCCATATGCCAAATATTTACGGCTCAACCAGAAAAATAATATGCTCAAAACTCCGACGATTAGGGTCACCGTATTGGTGTCAGACAAACCGTTCATAAGGTTTCGGATTAGCGTGAAAGCTGTTGTCCCATCAGCCTTAGTCCCGAAAATATGCTTCATCTGGCTAATCATGATCAGCAGAGCCGCCCCGGTAATATAGGCCGACACAACAGAACGGGAAATGAAGTTCATGATAAATCCGCTTTTAAGCAGTCCCATCACAAGCAGCATAACACCAGATAACACCGCTAATATTGCCGCGCTGACAATGCGGGTCTCTTCAGGTAACGCTGCAATAGCCGCTGCAGTCATAAGCGAAATAACAGCAGTCGGTCCAACGGACATATATCGTGAGGAGCCAAAGGCCGCATAGGCCAATAGCGGAAAAACAGATGCGTAAATACCAACTTGTGGCGGCAAACCCGCAAGAAGTGCGTAAGCTAAACACTGAGGCACTAAAAGAACGGTTACAATGATGGCCGCGACCAAATCATCAGAAAAGGTTCCAGCGTTATAACCAGATAGCCACGGCCACTGCCGCTGAATCAGAGATTGTTTTTTAGCCTCAGCCATTAAAGTCTTATGGCTGAGTCTTAAGATCGGAGCAAGTTAGCGGCCCAGCATCTCTTTAGCTTTGGCGATAATAGCCGCGCTCGTAATACCGAAATGTTCAAATAAAGCGGTGCCCGGCGCGGATGCACCAAAACTATTCATTCCGATAAACCCACCTTCGCGACCAATGAATCTATCCCACCCTTGGCGAATACCTGCCTCGACTGCGATTTTTGGCAAGTCTTTACCGATAACAGATCGGATATAGTTCTCCTCCTGCTCTAGGAATAAATCCATACACGGCACTGACACTACCCGTGCTGAAATATCTGACTTTGAAAGCTCTTCTTGAGCCTCTAATGCCAAATGCACTTCAGAACCGCTCGCCAAAAGGACAATATCATCAGAACCTTTGCCGGCACTGATCACATAAGCTCCACGATCCGACCAGTTTTTAGATGCGTCATTGCGAACAGCCGGTACGCCTTGGCGCGTTAATGCGATCAAGGATGGACCGTCACTTCTCTTTACTGCCAGCTCCCAAGCTTCAGCCGTCTCAACGGCATCAGCCGGACGGTAAACATGTAAATTAGGAATCGCGCGCAACGAGGCGACATGTTCAACAGGTTGGTGCGTGGGCCCATCCTCACCGACACCAATACTATCATGGGTCATCACATAAATGACTCGTTGGTTCATTAAAGCCGACAGGCGAATAGAAGGACGGCAGTAATCCGCAAAAACCAGAAATGTCCCGGAATACGGAATAATCCCACCATGTAATGCCATTCCGTTCATAGCGGCGGCCATAGCATGTTCACGAATACCGTAATTAATATACCGTCCACCATAATTACTGGCCTGTATATCCGCCGTTGAAGGTGTCTTGGTTTTGTTGGAACCTTCCAAATCAGCAGAACCTGAAATCATATCAGTCAGCTCAGCCGTCAGAACTTTCAGCGCATTCCCTGAAGCTGCTCGCGTAGCGAGCTTGGGCTGTTCGCTGGCGACACTATCTTTATAAGCCTGAAATGTCTTTTCCCAACCGGCATTAAGTTCACCTTTGACGGCCCTGTTGAAATCGGCAGCTTTGCCATGAGACTTCAGACGCCCTTTCCAGTCCTTATGAGCTCTGCGCCCCCGCCGCGCGCCGCGCGCCCAAAGCTTATATACCTCTTCTGGAACCTCAAAGGGGCCGTAAGGCCAATCAATAGCCTTTCTCACACCGGCAATTTCTTCTGGCCCTAATGGAGAACCATGCGCTTTTGATGTCCCGGCTTTTGTTGGGGCGTGATTGGCGATCACCGTCTTACAGGCAATCATAGTCGGCTTGTCTGATTTTTGCGCTTTGCGGATCGCAGCTGCAATTTTTTTAGGATTATGACCATCAACCGAGATGGTTGTCCAGCCACTGGCTTTAAAACGGGCAATCTGATCGGTTGAGTCAGAAATATCGACGGCACCGTCAATCGTAATGCTGTTATCGTCCCAAAATACAATCAGCCTATTGAGCTTCATATGCCCGGCCAGACTGATAGCTTCTTGGGAAATTCCTTCCATCAAGCAACCATCACCAGCAATCACATAGGTATAATGATCAACCAGTTCGTCCCCATAGCGGGCATTCATTTGCCTCTCGGCAAGCGCAAAACCAACCGCATTAGCAATGCCTTGCCCCAAAGGCCCCGTTGTCGTTTCCACACCCGGTGTATGTCCATATTCTGGATGACCCGCCGTATTAGAGCCTAATTGACGAAAATTTCTGATCTGATCCATGGTCATGGCTTTATAGCCAGTAAGGTGCAGTAATGAGTAAATCAGCATTGAGCCATGGCCCGCTGATAAAATAAACCGGTCACGGTCAGGCCATTCAGGAGCTTTGTTATCAAACTTCAAGAATTTTGAGAATAAAACGGTCGCAACATCCGCCATGCCCATGGGCATTCCAGGATGTCCAGAATTAGCCTGCTGTACCGCATCCATGGATAGCGCTGTAATCGCGCCGGACATAAGTTTATGTTCTTGCTCGGATTTAGAAAGACCGCTCATAGTATTCACCCAATGATTCTTTTGAGCTAATTGCTATTAGAGCCCTGCTCCTTTGGCAATCCAATAGGTCGCGCCTGCAGCCAAATAAGCGAGGATAAATAGGTACGCAAAGGCGAAAACAGGCCATTTCCAACCGTGAGTTTCTTTGCGCATGACCGCCAGTGTGGATAAACATTGCGGCGCAAACACAAACCAGGCCAAAAATGCCAGGGCTGTCGCCAGGCTCCAATCCGCTGCCAGAACGCCGCCAAGGACTGCTTCGGGCGCGTCTTCATCAACAGCATATATTGTGCTGAGTGCACTTACAGCAACCTCTCGGGCTGCCATAGCCGGTATCAATGAAATCACCATTTCAAGGGTAAAGCCAATCGGCGCAAAAATTGGCTCAAGTATTCTGCCGACCATACCGGCATATGTACCTTCCAAACCAAGTTCTCGCGTTGGATATCGAACTAAAAACCAAACCACGATAGAAGCCGGCAAAATAATACGTCCGGCCCGATTTACGAATATCATTGCCCGGTCCCACAAACCTCTTAGGTAATCCTTTAAAACAGGAATTTTATAGCTCGGAAGCTCAAGTAACAGGGATGACTCGCCGCCCTTTAATAAAGTTCGCTTCAAAATCCAGGCCGCAATCAAAGCAAAGACAACGCCTGCGATAACAAGCCCAAAGGCTACAAGTCCCTGTAAGTTAAAAACGCCCACTTTCTGGACTGGGATAAAGGCTCCAATAATAAGAAAGTAAACTGGCCAGCGCGCTGAACAGGTCATAAGCGGCGCAATAAGTATAGTTGTCAGGCGATCTCGTTCTTCTTCAATAGTCCGTGCCGCCATGATCCCCGGGATCGCGCAGGCAAAACTCGACAATAGAGGAATAAAAGCGCGGCCATTCAGGCCGATTTTCGCCATAAGCGTATCAACCAGAAACGCTGCACGCGCCATATATCCCGATGCCTCCAGCAGAAGGATAAACGCAAAAAGAATAACGATTTGCGGTATAAAAACCAGAACGGAACCTACACCGGCAATAATGCCATCTGCCAATAATGAACGAAACCAGCTATCGGGCATGCTGGCATTCACAAAATTTGAGGCGGCACCAAATATACCTTCAATGCCTTCGATCAACGGGCCAGACCAAGCATAGACGGCCTGGAACATAAAAAACAAAATCCCCATTAGGATCAGCAGGCCAAGTACGGGGTGCAGCACAAAACGGTCAATTGTCTCGGTCAAAGTATTACCATGATCACTACGAACAACTGCGATGCTGGATATCTCTCGGGCCTTCTTTTGCAGCGCTTTAAGCGTATCCGGTTCGGAAGCCGGTTTTTCCGCTTCGCCCTTAGCCAGTTGCGGTAACCATAGATCCAAAAAGTCAAGCAGATGTGCCCGGCCGGATGAGCGAACAGCAACGCAGCTTACGACTGGTATGCCGAGACCGGCCTCAAGTACGGCTAAATCAGTTTCGATCCCGTCGCGGGCCGCCATATCCATCATGTTCAGGACCAGTATTATGGGTAGTCCGTAGTTTTTCGCCTGCAGTACATTGTGAAGATGTGTGGTAATGTTCGAACCATCCATAACGAACAAAATGCCGTCGGGCTGCCTCTCCCCATCTATTTCACCGCGGATCGCTTCAATCGCGACACGTTCATCAAGGCTGTGACCACAATCACCATAAACGCCCGGTAGATCGAGAAGTTCTGCGGACAAGCCTTCTGGGGTTTCCATTTCGCCTTTGCGGTATTCGACCGTTACGCCGGGATAATTCGCAACCTTAGCCCGTCCACCCGTTAGGGCGTTAAACAATGATGTTTTTCCGCAATTGGGCGCACCTAAAAGGGCCAAACGTGGATGACGGACCTCACTCACCCGGTAACTCTCTCAATTTGAATAGCAGCCGCTTCGTTCTTGCGCAAAGCAATAAGAGCTCCATTTAAGCGGACTGTCATAGGGTTACGCCCAAACAAACCAACATGTAAAAGCTCGACATCATCACCCTCTGCAAAACCAATTTCACGAAGCCGGGTTTCCAGATCACCATCTTCCACTTGGAAACCGA
>JAHDGM010000084.1 GCA_020627655.1 Hellea sp. | reverse complement strand
ACGGTGACTTAAAGCTGCTCGTTGCCAGCGATGTTGCGGCGCGTGGACTTGATATTCCAGACGTGTCTCATGTCTTCAACTATGACGTCCCTACTCACTCGGAAGACTATGTCCACCGGATTGGACGAACCGGCCGTGCTGGCCGCAAAGGCGATGCCGTTATGCTCGTTAGCCGCCTTGATCAGAAATATTATGACAGCATCCTCAACTTCATTAAAATTGATGCAATCGACGAGCTTGAAATTCCTGGCATTGAAGATTTTCCGACTGAACGGGGGCGGCGCAATAAACGCAATGATCGCAAAAAGGATTCTAAACGCTCCGATAGAAATAATAGCACCAAGTCTTCTTCTCGAAAAAAAGCACCTGAAAAACCGGACAAAGACACCAAGCCGAAATCCAAATCAAAACCAAAGTCTGAAAAAAAAGATCAAAAGTCTTCAAAAAAGGCAAATTCAAAGAAAAAATCTGAGAGCAAAACCTCTGATAACGATGTCAGCGGCTTTGGCGAAAACGTACCGGCCTTTTTCAATCACGGTCTGAACTAGCCCGCACAAGCAAGCGATCAAACTCATCCATCATCTGATTCACTACGGCGTCGCTCTCTTGCGGCAAGCAATGACCCGTTGCTGGAATTGCCACTTCTAGGCAATCCTGGATATATTTCGAGCAGGCTTGGCTGTTCTCTTCGGTTACCACAAAGGTATCATTTTCAGCAGATATAATCGTAACTGGAACAGTGAGTTTTTTATAAAACTCGGGCTGGTTAACAAATAAACTGCTTTCAAAAAACTCGACACCCCATTGATTTGTAACGCCTCCAACCCGTTGTTCAGGACGGCGCGTAAACACCGCATCTCGCAAATATAAGCGCTCAGGATTGGAACTGCAGTCAGACCCTTGAGTGTAATCCAGACCGTCAGGCCGCCAATCCTTTTGCCCATAAACATATCGTTTAGCTTTCCCAAGCTTTCGCGAAACATTCATCAAACGCATAGCTTCTTCAAATGTGTAGGGCGTGGACTTAGGCTTAAATGCTGGCGCGATTAGGTAAAGGGCGTCAATTGGCAGCTCATGCTCTCCCGCTGCGCGCGCTACGACATGCCCTCCAAAAGAAGTTCCGCTTAATATTAGGGGCCTGTCATTTGCAATGCGCTGACTTTCGATCCAGTCTTTTACGTCCGACGAATAGGTCGAGAAATCATCAATCCATAATTTCTCAGGTTGTTTAGCCCGGTAGCGCTGTGAACCGCCCTGCCCCCTCAAATCCAGCCCCATAACGTGAAAGCCTTTTCGCGCTAATAAATCGAAATGCTCTCCATACATATCCAGAGTGGCTGTATATCCAGGCACCCAAATGATTGAAGCTTTGGCGGCATGGCGATTACCAGTTTCGCCCCATCTTAGCCGAGTGCCATCTTTTGTTTCAAAATCATGCCATTTCCAATCCGGCGGCATATCAGGAATATGGAAGGCTTCCGCTTGAACCCGGTAAGCATCATCAACTTCATAGGGCTTATACCGGCTCTCCGGCCAAACCAGACCAAGAACCAGCAGGGCGATAATAAACAGTCCGGTGAATTTTAAAAACTTACGCACAAGATTAATTTCCAGACTTCATTTGTTTTATAGTTTGGCGATATTCCCAGCGCTGTATTTCAATCATTATCTGCGCGATCGCGCTCTCTATCTTCTCAAGCTTTACAGTTCGGCTTCCAGATCTACGCCCATCTCCGACTAAAGCTTCGGCTTCTTCGCAATATGCAGCTAATTTAACGGCTCCTATGGCATGGGCCGTTCCCTTAAGAGAATGCATCATCATTCCCCAGCTTTCATCTGGCATAGACACATCAAAATTTGGCGACCACATATCAATTTGATTTTTAAAAAGACCCAGAACTTCACTAATAAGCGCAGGATCATCTCCAACGTAACGATGAATATGATCAAAATCGATTTGTGAGTTGGTATCCGACATGTATTTTAATTAGAAATTAAAGCCCCACCTGTCTATCTTAAAACTGAGTCGCTTTTAGAGGTTATTATGTTCAGCAATGGTGAAGCCTATTTCAACCAAACTCTTGAAGGAGAGTCCCGCTGGTGGAGCTGGGCCATGGCATTTTGGTTTACCATAATCGGCTGGATCATTGCGCAAAATGTAATAGCAGGTCCAATTCCATATATGGTCATGAACAGTCATCCAGAGCTTTATGATAAGTTCATGAGGAGTTCCCTCGAGATGTTCTCAGATCAAGAACAAGCCTTAAAAATTGGAACCTATATGTTGGGCGCAGGGCTCTGTGCTGTCTTAACTGCAATATCCTGGGCGTTAAACCGTTTTAACAACGGAACCACTAGAACTGTCTTTGGTTGGATAACGGGTATATTTGCGATCTTAACAATCATCCTCGGCGCACAATTATTCCTTGGCCCTGATATGTCGGAAGCAAATGCCGCTTTCCTTGAAATGATTGGCGTGAGCCCTGCAGCTTATGCCTTGATGCTCTTGACCTTCCCAGCGGTTTTAGTGGGACTGTATTTGGGGCAAAAATTCATTCATAAACGTACAATTACAAGCCTCCATACAGCGGCATCAAAAATAAACTGGCGACGGATCATTTTTGCTATTGTCATTACTTGGTTAGTTTATGGAACATTCACATTCGCCATGCATGTTACAGGCTTTAGCAAAGTTACCTATCAATTCGACGGCCAGAGGTTTTTCATCTATGCTTTAATCAGTCTATTGCTAATTCCACTACAGAGCGGAACCGAAGAAATCATCTTTCGAGGATATCTCAATCAGGGTTTCGCGCACATATTTAAAAACAAATGGATTGCATTTATCATCTCAAGTGCATTATTCGCCTCAATGCACCTAGCTAACCCGGAAGCTGCTGCAGGCGCTGATAAAGGAGCACTAGAACACTTAATGGTTATGAGCGGTTATTTCCTATTCGGCTTCATCCTTTGCATAATCGTATATTTTGAAGGAGGCCTTGAAGCTGTTATCGGTATTCATGCTGCCAATAATATGTTTGCGGCTATTTTCGTAAACTATGAGGGATCTGTACTACCAACTCCATCAATGTTTATATCCCCGGCACCCGACGCATCGTCAAATCTATTCATCGTACTGTTCATGGGATTAATCGGCCTGATACTTTACAAGACACGAGATAAAAATCTCAACATTGCACTCACAGCTGCTAGCGAATAGCGGCTTTTCCCTTTGGAGTGAGACGACAGACTAACCAATTCGGTTTCATCGGATTGGCGAACCATGGCTCTGCGTAGCCTTTTTGTAAGCATTGCCGAATAACAGCTTTTGGTATTTCCTGACCGCGATAGTCAAACAATGGCAATTTCCCACCTGGTTGCTCCGCGCCCATCTCCAAATATTCTCGCTCAGCGTCGCTTAGACGCGAATTTTGTCTAGTTTTTGTACCCATGTCACCCAGCCTAAACTAATGGGATGCGCAATTTATTTTTACGTCTTTTCCCAATGGTCTCAACATAGTACAGTCAAAAGGCATATATACAGTTAACGGCGCCATAAGGCCTTATTAAGAGTTTAAAACTTGACCAATATTCGCAATAAAATCAGCAGCATAGAAGCAGACGATGATGTGGTTACGCGCGCACTCGGGCTGCATCCAGCTGATACTGATAAACCGGTAGAGCGCGTTGCCGAACCCGATAATGCTTCTGCCCCTATTCCTACCATTGTCAGCCGCAAACGAGAAATCACTTATTCTGCAGATACTGAAACAGGTGGAACTACTGGACGCCTATTAATCGGGCTTGGACTGATATGGTTACTCGGGGCCGTTATTACGGCTCATGCATTTTTTGATTTATCAAAGATTGGTAGCTTTAATCCTATGCAGATTGCTGGATTAGTGTTCTTTTTTCTATTCCCAATAACCTTACTGATCATGCTTCACATGCTTATGAAGCGATTGAATTTCATCTCTCTACAAGCGGACGACCTAAGACGAGCTACCAGTGAATTGATGCAGGTTGATGAAACTGTCACGAGACGCGCGACGGAAATGTCGGGTGTCGTTAAAAGGGAAATCGGCAATCTTAATTCAAATATTGATACAGCCTTAACCAGGGCTGCGAGCTTGCAAGGCATATTGGATGAGCAAACAGAGCAACTCGGACAAACCAGTTACGCCGTTGAAGATAAAACTAAAAAGATTGCAGAGCGCATGGCTACAGAGCGAGAGGCTCTTTGGTCCATCTCCCGTACATTTGAAGACCAAATGAATACACTTAGCGAAACCCTTAACACTCATTCCGAAAACTTGACGCACGCAACCAAAACGGCTGAACAAAAAATCCAGGAAGCAAGGATCAGCGTTGAGAATACCGCTTCGAAAATTAATCAGACCTCTGATCTCGTACGAGAAAACACAATGGAAGCCGCATCCACACTCTCTGGAAATCAGACTGAAATTTTGCAATTATCTGAACAGTTAAAGCAGCGCGCAGGCGAACTAGAAGCTATATATCAAAAACACGGTGAAGACCTCAATGCGATGATAGCTCAACTGCGAAACGAACAAGATAGCTTGAGCAACACACTGGAAGAACGCCTCACCAAGATGCGGGATATGGCTTTATCCGCACAGGTCAGCGCCGAAAGACTGACGGAAGCCAGTCACGCAGGCCGGGAAACAGTTACATCACTTTCAGAAGCCGCAAAATTATCCGAACAAGCTATAAAACAACGCTTTG
>JAHDGM010000083.1 GCA_020627655.1 Hellea sp. | reverse complement strand
GGGTCCGCAAACAAAGCTGTAATAAGATCATGATTCAAGCCATGACCCCCGCGAATTGTAGTTATTTTACCCAAAATAGGTCCTGACAAATACAGATCGCCCATAAGATCCAATGCCTTATGGCGGACAAATTCATCATTATATCGCAGCCCATCAGGGTTTAGGATCTTATCTCCGTCAACAACAATCGCGTTATCATAGGACCCTCCTTTAGACAGACCAGCCTCACGTAGCGCTGCTACCTCATGAGCCCGCGCAAATGTTCGTGCAGAAGCGATACGTTCTCGAAATGAACGTGTATCGGGTTCAATTTTCATACGCTGACGCCCAATAGCCCGTTCATCAAAATCAATGGTCACATCCAGAAATAAGCTATCATGAGGCTCAATACGCCCATAACTTTTCCCTCGCTCGACCTGTACGGTTTTAAGCACCTTCACATATCGTCGGGGCGCCGGCTGTTTAAGAATACCTACCTGTTCGATGAGCTTCAAGAAAGGCTCGCTACTGCCATCTAACGCAGGTAATTCACGGCCATCCATGTCAATAATAAGATTATCGATCCCGGTTGCCGCAAGGGCTGCCATAAGATGCTCAATGGTTGCGACTTTCACGCCTGCAGCGTTTTGCAATGTGGTACAATTCCGAACGCCGTTAACAGCGTCGGGACGCACCTCAATTCTATTATTACGATCTGTGACATCTGTCCGAACAAAGACAATACCGCAGCCCACAGGAGCAGGTTTTAACACCACACGGGTATGTTCACCGCCGTGAAGCTCAATACCTGCGAATACCGCAGGAGATTTTATGGTAGATTGTCGTTTGACAGGTATCACTAAACTGACCTTTGAAGTTACTTTCAGACTATAAAGCACCAATCTTCATAACAATAAAAGCCCTGTTTCCAAATGTTTCGTATCATGACAATGCAGTCATGTTCCATGAAACAAAAACCCCGCCGCAGCTGAGCAGCAGGGTATACTTTTTACTATTAAATCAATGTGTTAGCGCGACTGCCGCCTTAAAAATGATGGAATTTCCAATTCATCCTCGACATCATCACCAAACAGATCACCTGTATTTTGAACTTTTGGTCGCGCTGGCGGGGTCGCTGCAACAGGAATAGTTTTCTTTCGGCCAAAGAAGCCAAATGGTCGTTTTACAACTGTTTGCGGTTGTGGCTCGGGCGCCGGCTCTGGCGCTGATACAGGTGCCGGGGCAGCCTGACGCGGCATAGAGGGAGGTATTTGAGCAGCCGGAGCTGGTGCAGGTGCTTCAACAACAGGTTCAGCTTTTGGAGCATAACTCGCCTGCTGAACATAAGCTGGCTGCCCATTCGTTTCTGCTTCAATATCTTCCAGAGATGGTACATCACCCTCATCAATCATAGCGACGGGCTCTTTAGAGACCTTGTAATTATTAGCCGTTTCACGAAGCCGGGAAATATTATCGTCAATACTGGATCGGATCACAGGCGACACTACGCCTTGTTCTGCGCCGACCCCTGTCGCAACAACAGATACCCGAACAATTCCATCTAAATCAGGGTCAAGAGCTGAACCCACAATGATATTAGCATCCTGATCAACTTGAGAGCGGATCAAGCTAGCGGCCTCATCAACCTCATAAAGCGTCAGATCTTTACCGCCTGTTATGTTAATAAGCACGCCTCTGGCGCCTTTTAACGACACATCATCAAGTAATGGATTCGAAATAGCGCTTTCTGCAGCCTCAACAGCGCGGCGCTCGCCCGTTGCTTCGCCTGTGCCCATCATGGCTTTACCCATTTCATCCATGATGGTGCGTACATCATTAAAGTCGAGATTAATCAGCCCCGGAACGACCATCAAATCCGTAATTCCGCGAACACCGGAATTCAAAACATCGTCAGCCAAAGCAAATGCATCGGTCATGGTTGTTTGCTCTGTTGCAATACGGAACAAATTCTGATTTGGGATAACAATCAGTGTATCAACAGCGGAAGACAGGCGCTCAATACCCTCTTCGGCAATTTTCATACGACGCGAACCTTCAAACTGGAAAGGCTTCGTGCAAATCGCAACTGTCAAAATTCCCTTTTCCCGTGCAGCGCGCGCAATGACAGGTGCCGCGCCAGTACCTGTGCCGCCACCCATGCCAGCAGCCACGAAAAGCATATGGGCTCCATCCAGGTGCTCTAAAATTTCCGCCATTGAATCTTCAGCTGATTGCTCTCCGACTTCCGGCTTCATACCTGCGCCTAATCCTTGTGTGATCCCGCTTCCCATTTGTATGCGACGATCAGCATTAGAAAACGCCAAAGCCTGAGCGTCTGTATTGGCGACAACAAATTCAACGCCCTCGAGCCCTGAAGCAATCATATTGTTCACGGCGTTCCCGCCGGCTCCCCCGACACCAATAACGACTATACGAGGTTTAATTTCTACAGATTTGGGGAGAGAAAGGTTGATACCCATGACGAGCCTTTAAAATTATGGTTTGCAATCAGTTAATATTTGCAAAAAAAGCGTTAAGTACCTCTTAACAACCCTTATAAAACCATTGGTTTTTAATAGTCTTTGTTAGAAATTTTCTTTGAGCCATTGGATCGAACGGCCAAAGCTCCCGCCACTATAACGCTTCTTAAGATAACGCCTTCCCGTCAAATCGGGCGCGCCCTGGATAACATCATTTTCCTTTAAAAACTGGGACTTAAGAAGACCTGTTGCCACAGCAAAATCCGGCCCGGACAGTGTTTCCTTGAGCCCCAGGACACCGTGGGGACGCCCAACACGCACTCTTTTGTTGAAAACATACTCAGCAAGCTCTCTTACACCATTAAGGTGAGCTGCGCCTCCGGTGAGAACGATTCGTCGGCCAGCAAACCCTTCCAACCCTTTCTGATTCAGTCGATCCCTTAAGATTTCAAACGTTTCCTCAACTCGGCTTCTAACAATGTCTGTTAAGAGCGACTTTGACTCATGATGTAGCGTATCCTGAGCTCCCATAGGGGGGCATGGGATACTGACGCGATCATCATCGGCGCCGTGAAGCGCAGAACCATACAGCATCTTAATACGCTCAGCGGCTTCGGGCGGTGTCATAAGACCTCGCGCTATATCTTTTGTCACAGTCTGGCCGCCAACTGATAATGCTTCGACATGGACGAGCGCATTATCACGAAATACGGCCGCTGATGTCACACCACCACCCATATCTATTAAAGTCACGCCCAGGTCTTTCTCGTCATCTGTTAAAACAGACAAGCCAGCGGCATAGGGGGATACCGTCACGGAACTTATCCTTAGGTGACACCGCTCAATACAATGCGCGAGATTACGAAGGGGTCCGACACCCGCCAGCACGAAATGCATATCCACCCCAAGAGATGATCCGAACATCCCCCTGGGTTCTTCAATTTTGCTCTCACCATCCACGCTCCAACTCAGCGGAATAGCATGAAGGATCGTTTGCTCTGGCTGGGCAAACTCGGATAATGACGAATTAATCAAGCGGTTGAGATCCCGGTCGGCAACTTCTCCGCTGGCAAACTCAGTTTGAACCGTTAAGTGCTCAGATCTCAGTGATCGTAATGCCACATTAACTGCAACGGATTGCACGGCAACGCCTGCTTCTCGTTCAGCTTTTTCCACAGCGGTCCGTATCCCCTGCTCCATGGCATCCATATCAACCACGGCTCCGGATTTCATACCCGCACTCACACCAAAGCCCGACCCAATGAGTTTAACGCCCATATTAAGATCGGATTGCCCGATCAGACAAACAACCTTGCTGGAGCCGATATCCAGTACAGCCGAAGTGTCTGGTTTTTTATGAAAACCCCTCTTTGACATAAGGGTTATGCAGGCTCGCTATTTAGCGGAGTAAGACTAATACGATCAGGAAGGCGTAAATCTATAGCAGCGATTTCGCGGTCCAGAATTGACGATCGATCATGTAAACTAAGCAATGTATCCAGTGCCGGGCGAATATCACCTGTAGGCAATTGCACTCGCAAGTCACCATCATGCATGATTAAATCCCAGCGACCGGTATTATGATGCACCATGGCGTAGAGGCGCTCATTAAAATCAGGATAGCCCGAAAGTATTTCTTGTACCGAAACATAATTGTTGGGAGCATCTGCCCCGACAATTAAAGGTAAATCTGGATAATTGGCAGCGTCTGCCAGGGTGATCTCAAGTCCATTATTATCAACAAGATAAACATTGCCGTCCTTTTGCCAAAGCGCATATGGCTTACGCTCTATAATCTGTACGACAATACGATCGGGCCATAACCGCCTGACAATCGCCCGTTCAACCCAGTTTATATTTTCCACACGATTTTGCGCCGCTTCTAAATCCAGGTCGAAAAGAAAATCGCCGGGACGTACACCCAAGGCCTTCCTTATATCGGATTCGCGAAGGCGCCCCTCTCCCATTACATCAACTCGATCAACTACAAATCCCATGGAAATGAGACGATTTTTTGTAAAATTCTGAGTGGCCTGACGCGCATCAGGTAAAAATCCGCCGAGCCATAAACCTACAAATCCGATCAAACCAAAAATAAAAACAATGCTCAAAGCTAAACGCCAGGCACTTTTCCGTGAATAGCTTGCCGCCCGCATTTGCGCAGTGGCCCAATTTCGGGCACCTCGCAATCCTGGTTTTAACGGGCTAACTCTTCTAACAGGTGGTTTCTTACCTATCGCGGCCATGAAGCATCCTCAACAATCCAGCGGCAAAGCTGGCCAAAGCTCATGCCGACATAGGCAGCTTGCTCGGGAGCAAGTGACGTCGGCGTCATTCCGGGTTGAGTATTAAGTTCAAGCATTACGATTTTGTTTACGATATCGC
>JAHDGM010000031.1 GCA_020627655.1 Hellea sp. | reverse complement strand
TTAGGTTCCAGTGCCGCAAGGCGTGGAAGTTCGAGTCTTCTCACCCGCACCAAATTGTTCTACAAAGATGTCATGACATCGACTGAACAAGCAAATTCTAAAGGCTTTCAAAGTTTTAAAGCTTTTTATCCCTATTATCTGGTAGAACATTCTGACGTGACCTGTCGCCGCCTGCACTTTATCGGAACGGCTTTGATCATTGCGCTGTGGATTTGGGTGTTAATGACGAAAAATTGGTGGCATCTGCTTTGGACCCCGGTTCTGGGTTATGGTTTTGCCTGGGTTGGGCATTTCTTCTTTGAAAAGAATAAACCGGCGACATTTAAGCACCCGTTCTACAGCCTTATGGGTGATTGGGTTATGTTTTTTGATATGATTAGAGGTCGTGTTTCTTTGTTAAAATGATCAGCTTTTAACGGCGCTCATTGGCACTTTCCTCATGGTCCAGCCAAATGCGATAAAACCTGATATCAGGTTTGCGATAGCGATGCCAACAAATGCCCCGCGTAGACCATCAAGAGTAACACCAATATAGGTCAGACCGATATAAAGAATGAGCGATCTGATAATCGTATAGATCAATCCAAATTTTGGCCGCCCTAAGGCATTTAATCCAGCGGCGCTGACAAAGACGAATCCATAGGCAAAGATAGTTATGGGAACGATGTAGAAATATTGAATTGCGGCTTTGGCGACATTTTCGTCATTGATGAACAGGTTAGATATTGGGCCAGCAAATATAGCCAGTACCAGAGCCATGAAAGTGCTCCAGTAAAATGCGATTTTATAGGATTCCTTGAAAGCCTCCCGGACGCGGTCTGTCTGACCTGCGCCGCCATTTTGCCCGGTTATGGCGCCAATACAGGCAGATAAAGCATAGAGTAAACCAACAGATAAAATTTCAGCTTGGCGCGATATCCCAAAAGCTGCAAGCTCATTTGTTGTCAGTTTTTGACCGATGATTGCCACAACAACAACTGTGCCAACAGGGACAATAATATTGGTCATGGCGGCGGGTATCCCCACCGAGCCAATGGTTATTGCAGCTCTTTTAAACGAAGCTATCGTCATGCCTTTGAAGTCAACAGCCTTGCGTTTTCGGCTGACCAGATAAAATCCATAGGCTGCCGCTACGCAGTTGCCAATTAAAGTGGCTAACGCGGCGCCTTGCACTTCCATTCGGGGGAAAGGTCCCCATCCAAAAATGAGAAATGGATCAAGCGCAATATTAATCAACGCGCCTAGAATCATGATTGTGCTTGGCAGAAAAGCTTCCCCACCTGCCCGGAGAATGTTATTACTCATAGAGGCTATTGAGATGATCACAAGGCCAGGGAGCGATATAATTAGATAACTGCTTGCCATCTCAAGAACGGCGGAGTCTTTTGAGAAAAAGGGCATCACAAATGGCAATACAAGCATAATCAAAGAGACAATCACAACCATGATCATAAAGGCGAAAAAGATGGCACTAGCACCATGTCGCCGGGCTCTTTCCGGGTTGTTTTCGCCAAGCGCTCTGCTGACAGCAGACATTGTGCCAGCACCCAGTCCTATGTTGGCGGAATTGCCCAGAAATGTAAGCGGGTGCGCGACGGTAACCGCTGCAACCGCCAGAACGCCCATATTGGGAACGGTCTCAGAGGTCAGGTTCCCTAAATATATCATATCAATGATACCGGCAGACAATAATGCAATGATTGCAATTGAGAATGGCCCAAGCATCCTCAGTAAATGTCCCCTAACAGGGCCGTGGGTTAAATCAACTTTTCCGGCCACATCTTACCTGTGCGACGGTGCATATGCCGCCAGTGTCGCCATACGGGTAATCTCTGAAGCTGCGGCACCGAGACGGCATATTTGAACTGGTTTTTCAAGGCCTGTCAGGAACGGTCCTAAAACTGTCACGCCACCAACAGCCGCGAGTAGTTTAGTTGAAATTGAAGCCGAGTGGATAGCAGGCATTACCAGGACATTTGCCGCATCGGTTAGTCGTGAAAATGGGTAAGTCAGAGTATGCAACGGGTCCAGAGCTACGTCAGCTGAAATGTCACCTTCATATTCAAAGTCCACTTCCCGCTCATCCAGAATATGAACAGCGTCCCTCACCTTTTGCATGCGCTCGCCCACCGGATTCCCGAATGTCGAGTATGACAGCAGCGCAACACGCGGCTCAAACCCAAACTCCTTTGCAAACCCGGCTGTCGTTTCAGCTATGTCGGCAAGATCTTTTGCCGTTGGAAGTTCGGTTATATTCGTGTCGGCTATAAATAGGGTCCGGCCTTTATTGACGGCCACAGATACGCCCATCGTCCTCTCTTGTCGGTCATGGGATAGAACCATACGAACATCTCTGAGGGCTTTGTCATAGCTTCGCGTCACACCTGTAACCAGACCATCAGCTAGGTTGTGATGCAGCAAAAGTGATGAAAAGATATTTCGGTCATTATTGACTAATCTTTGAGCATCACGTCTCAAAAATCCGCGCCTCTGTAACTTCCGGTATAATGTCTCGGTAAATTCGGCGTTTCGGTCGAACAAGCGAGCATTAAGTATGGTCAGACTTTCTGTGTCATCAATACCAAGAAGTTTCATATTATCCAGGATTGGTTTTTCCCGGCCAATCAAAATAGCTTTGCCTAAGCCTCTTTGTTGAAAAGCTTGAGCAGCTCTAATGACGGCGGGCTCTTCCCCCTCAGCGAAGACAATGGTTTTGGGGTCTTCCTGTACTGAAGCCGTAATGCCTTGCAGAAGCGCTGCCGTAGGATCCTGACGACGGGCCAATTGTTGCCGATAAGCGCCCATGTCTTCAATGGGTTTACGTGCAACGCCAGTTTTCATGGCTGCCTGAGCCACATAAGGCGGAATTTCGGAAATCAATCTTGGGTCAAACGGAGCCGGAATGATGTAATCAGGCCCATATTTTGGACGTTTCCCATGATAGGCAGCCGCGACTTCTTCGGGAACGTCTTGTCTGGCTAGATCAGCGAGCGCATGGGCGCAGGCCAGTTTCATTTCCTCGTTAACATGGCTGGCCCGCACATCCAGAGCGCCCCGGAAAATATATGGAAAACCGAGCACATTATTGACCTGGTTTGGGTAATCTGATCGTCCGGTTGCAATTATGGCGTCATCTCTGACTGCTTTAATTTCTTCTGGCAGTATTTCAGGGTCCGGGTTTGCCATGGCAAAGATAATTGGATCTTTATTCATGGATTTTATCATGTCTTGATTGACAATACCCGCTACTGACAATCCCAGAAAAACGTCAGCACCCGCCATAGCTTCGGCCAGTGTACGTTTGTCAGTATCAATAGCATGGGGGGCTTTCCATTGATCCATGGCCTCTGTGCGGCCTCTATATACGACGCCTTTACTGTCAAGAACGATTGCGTTTTCGTCTTTTACGCCAAGGCGCTTGATTAAGCCTAGGACTGATAAACCAGCAGCCCCTGCTCCGGATAAAACAACCTTGATATCTTCAAATTTTCGTCCTGTTAGGTGACAGGCGTTAATAAGGCCTGCAGTGGCGATAATCGCCGTGCCGTGCTGATCATCATGAAAAACAGGGACATTGAGTTCATCACGGAGTCTTTGCTCAATTATAAAGCATTCAGGAGATCCGATGTCTTCCAGATTAATACCGCCAAAAGTATGGCCAATACGGCGGACACATTCGATGAATTTTTCGGCATCTTCTTCTTCGACCTCGATGTCAAAAGAATCGATATCAGCGAAACGTTTGAAAAGGACAGACTTTCCTTCCATGACTGGCTTGGAGGCCGCGGCACCAAGATTGCCAAGCCCTAAAATGGCAGTACCGTTGGAAATCACTGCAACCATATTACCTTTGGACGTATAGTCATAAACTAGGTCAGGATCTTTGGCGATTTCTTCAACAGGTACGGCAACGCCCGGAGAATAAGCAAGTGAGAGATCTCTCTGAGTTGCCATAGGTTTAGTCGGTAATAGGGCCAGCTTGCCCGGTATGGGTTCAGCATGGAATTTGAGAGCCTGAGCATCGGTGATGAAAGGTTTTTTGGCCACTATAGTCTCCAGCAAATCAAACGGCTGTTTAAACTCAAAAACCTGTTGTTGATACCCCCATTCTCGGATTTCTTAGTTCTTAACTCCTTACCCTCTGCACAAAAATTCATCACCTGTATTGTTGGCGAACATAAAATATGCACAAAACGATCTAATAAATTTCCTGTAAGCGAAAAACTAATGCACGAGTCGACTTCCGATTTTGGGCAGATATGTAGATGTTCGAACGATTCAGGAGGCCCAGATGAAAAAAATTGAAGCCATTATCAAGCCTTTCAAGCTTGATGAAGTCAAAGAAGCTCTGCAGGAAGTTGGTCTGCAGGGAATGACTGTACTGGAAGCCAAAGGATTTGGGCGCCAAAAAGGTCACACAGAATTATATCGCGGCGCTGAATATGTTGTTGATTTTTTACCCAAGCTAAAGCTTGAACTCGTAGTAGCCGACGATCAGGTTGAGCCCGCTCTAGAGGCGATCCAAACAGCGGCCAAGACTGGGAAAATCGGAGACGGAAAGATTTTCGTATCAGACGTCCAGCAGGCCATTCGCATCAGAACCGGTGAGTCCGGCGAAGCAGCTCTTTAAAAATTTTCATGATTTCTGTTAAGAAAGGAAAACACAATGTCAGCAGATAAAGTACTCAAACATATCAAGGACAATAATATAGAATATATGGACCTCCGTTTTACGGATCCACGCGGAAAAATGCAGCATGTGACTTTTCACGCGGATATGGTCGATGAAGATTTGTTTGAAGATGGCACTATGTTTGACGGGTCATCCATTGGTGGCTGGAAAGACATCAATGAGTCGGATATGGTGCTAAAGCCCGATCCATCAACAGTCAAAATGGATCCGTTTTTCCAGCAAGATACTCTAGCTATATTTTGTGATGTGATGGAGCCTGATACTGGTGAGCCTTACAATCGTGATCCGCGAGGTACTGCTAAAGCGGCCCAGACTTATATGCAGTCTGCAAAGGTTGGTGATCAGGTATATTTTGGCCCTGAGGCTGAGTTTTTCGTGTTTGATGATGTTCGCTGGAATACGGATCAAAATATCACAGGTTACGAAATCGATTCAACGGAACTCCCTCAGAATACTGGTACGCATTATAGTGGTGGGAATATGGGCCATCGCCCCGGCCATAAAGGCGGCTATTTCCCGGTGCCGCCGGTTGATAGTGCGCAGGATATGCGGACTGAGATGTTAAGCATCATGAAAGAACAAGGCTTGCAGCCTGAAAAGCATCACCATGAAGTAGCGCCGGCTCAACACGAACTTGGCATGAAATTCGCCACGCTTCTGGAAATGGGCGATAACATGCAGCTTTATAAATATATCGTCCACAATGTGGCTCATGCTTATGGCAAGACTGCCACCTTCATGCCGAAACCTATGTGGAATGATAACGGCACTGGCATGCATGTGCATATGTCGATCTGGAAAGACGACAAGCCATTATTTGCAGGCAATGAGTATGCTGGCTTATCCAAGCAGTGTCTGTATTATATTGGTGGTGTCATTAAGCACGCCCGCGCGATCAATGCTTTTGCAAATGCGTCAACTAATTCTTATAAACGTCTGGTGCCTGGGTTTGAAGCTCCTGTGATGCTGGCTTATTCCTCACGGAACCGTTCGGCTTCTATCCGTATTCCGTGGACTGCCTCCCCTAATGGTAAGCGTCTTGAAGTTCGTTTCCCAGATCCTTCTGGTAATCCATATCTGACATACACTGCTTTATTGATGGCTGGTCTTGATGGCATCAAGAATAAAATTGATCCAGGCGACCCTATGGACAAAGACTTGTATGATCTTCCGCCTGAAGAAGCCGCCAACATTCCTCAAGTCTGTGGCTCACTTCGTGAGGCTTTAGAAGCCCTTGATTCTGATCGTGAATTCCTAAAAGCAGGCGGTGTTTTTGATGATGATCAGATTGATGCTTACATTGACCTGAAAATGGAAGAAGTTCACAGGGTGAACATGCATCCTCACCCGGTTGAGTTTGACCTGTATTATAAGTGTTAGTGAATTGGGGCTCACGAGCCCTTTTTCACACCATAAAAAAAAGCCGCCTTTTAGGCGGCTTTTTTTATTCTTTAAACGGGCTTAGAAACGACTGGATGAGTCGTTGTCACGGTCACCTTGCAGTGCTTTCATTAGCTCATCAGCAGACATTTCTTTTGGAGCTTCAGCTTCACCGTGCTCAATCGCCAGGATTGGAGCCTCTTCTTTTTCCTCAGGGATATCATCGTCCAGTAGAACGCGCTGCAATCCTGTGACCAGGCCTTCGCGAAGTTCGCCTAGGTCCAGAGTTTCGTCTGCAATTTCGCGTAACGCAACAACAGGTGTTTTGTCGTTATCACGATCGATTGTCAGGCCAGCACCGGCTGAGATGCTGCGTGATCGATGCGCGGCTAATAGAACCAGATCGAAACGGTTTGGAATAATTTCAACACAATCTTCAACAGTTACGCGAGCCATATATACTCCAAGGTACTTAAAAACAGAAAAAGGGGCGGCGTGAGCCACCCTTTTGATTTGCGCAGGCTATAAGACGCTACAGAAAGTTATGCAAGCGTAAAATCGGGAGTTTATTTCCATCTGGGATATGTTAGATAGATCGCTTTGATCAATGATGGAAATTTAGTGCGCTATTACTCCCACAGCAACCCTAGTTTAAAGGCAAGTTTCAGTAAGGCTCTATTGGCCAGCTTGGCACCAGACGGTGGATTATGGATGCCAGAAACAATTCCAAATGTTTCTCGCGATGAACAGGCAGAATTGGGAGCCATGTCATTTGCTGATTGCGCGGCTAAATTAGCTCGTTATTTCGTTGATAACAAGTTTTCAGATAATGATCTGAAACTTTTATGCCGAGATGCGTATGATTTTTCTCTGCCTATTCGAACAATTGACGGGCATGACTTAGATCCGGCCATGCCGGAGAGTTCTTATGATGAGTTGATTTTAGAACTTTTCCACGGCCCTACCCTGGCTTTTAAGGACTTTGCCGCAAGATTTATGGGCCGCGCTGCAAGTCATTTAATGCAGTCTTCTGGCGATCAAAGGACAATTTTGGTCGCTACATCAGGTGATACTGGCGGCGCTATCGGAGATGCATTTCTGAACCAAAAAGGTATACAGGTTTTTATTCTTTTTCCGAAAGGCGGTGTTAGTAAAGTCCAAGAGCAGCAGCTTTGTACTATTGGCGGCGGTAATGCCAATGTTCACGCAATTGCTGTGGACGGAACGTTTGATGATTGTCAGCAATTAGTGAAAGAAGCCTTTGCCAATAAAAAAATGGCAAAACAATTTAATCTAATGTCAGCAAACTCCATTAATGTTGGGCGTGTCATCCCTCAAAGTTTTTATTACTTCTGGACCAGTTTACAGATTAAAGCGGCCTATATGGACAAGCCAATAGTCTATTCGATCCCATCTGGAAATCTTGGGAACTTGACGGGTGGTCTCATAGCTCGCGCAATGGGAGCCCCTATTGATCGGTTCGTAATTGGAAATAACGCGAATGATCCCTTTGTTGATTATTTAGCCAGCGGAGAGTACCAGCCGCGGGCTTCTGTTCCAACTTTGTCCAATGCTATGGATATAGGGCGCCCAAATAACTTTCCTCGCATTTTGGAGCTTTTCAAAGGAAGTCATGAGGCTATTCAGAATGTGTGTTGGGGGGCTTCATTCTCTGATCTTGATACGGAACGTCATATGCGCAGCCTTCATACTGCGACGGGTTATGTGATGTGTCCGCATACGGCAGTTGGTCATATGGCCATGCAGGAATTTGCTAAGGATGTTAAGCGTCCATTTACGCAAGTTACCGTTTCAACGGCCCATCCAGCAAAGTTTGCAGATAGCGTCGAGCGTATCTTAAGAATGGATGTTCCTTTACCTAAACCACTGAAAAAAGCCATGAAAGTGCAAAAAGTCATGCATATTTCGCCGCCTACCCTTGACGCGTTGCAGGAATATGTTGAGAAAAAGACATGAAATTATCTTCCAAGCAATTCCTCAAAAAATATGACGAAAAAGCGTTGAATATCGCATTCGTTGGTATGTCTAATATTGGTAAGTCAGCTACGGCGCGTCGCCTCGCAAAAAGTCACAAATTCAAACTCATTGAAGTCGATAAGCTCATCTGGGAGCGCTTAGGCCATGATAATATGGAAGACTTTGCTGACTGGCAGGGGCATCCATATGAGGAAGGCTATGCCGAGCGCGAGCAGCTATCCATCGAAATGGAAAATCATGCGACGGAAAAGGCGATGGACTCGACCAAAGGAAATTCAATTTTAGATACAACGGGCAGTGTTATCTACACCGACCCCGCCTTAAGGCGTAAGATTAAAGAAAATTGCTATGTGGTTCATATCAAAGCTGAAACTTCGGACTTAGAGCGTTTGAAGTGGGATTATTTTGATAATCCCAAACCATTGATCTGGGGGCGGCATTACCGTCAAAAAGCTGGATTAACTGATCGCGAAAACGTTTTTGAGAGTTACCCAAAGCTTTTAATGTCCCGGGCCAAAGAATATGCCGCTATGGCAGATACAACGGTTACATCTCGATTTGTATTGGACCCGGACCTTACGGATGAGGACTTATTTCTGGCGCTAAAGCCATCCCGATAAAAGCTCTTCTTTTGCAAGTTTAACTAGAAACCCTATGTGATCAGGGCGCGTGTTTAGGCAAGGTACAAATGAAAAATTCGTGCCGCCTGCATCTATGAAGGTCTTTCTGGCCTCCATATTGATCTCTTCCAATGTTTCCAGACAATCTGCAGAAAATCCCGGGGTTAAAATAGTGACCGATTTTTTGCCCTCCGTAACCAGCGCTTGTAACACTTGATCTGTGTAGGGTTGCAACCACTGCTTAGGCCCGAATCTTGATTGAAACGTTAGGCGTAGTTTGCTTTTTGGTAGATTAAGTTTGGATCGTAATAAATCCGTTGTCGCTTCGCATTCATCGGCATAAGGATCACCACGATCTATATATGCCTGCGGCATGCCATGATAAGAGGCCAAAATAACATCGGGTTGCCAGCTTTGCTGATTTATTTTTTCATTTATGCTGGCAGCTAATGCCGCAATATATTCTGGGTGCGTATGATAATCTCTCAAAATCCGTAGACTTGGAACTGTCCGTCTCGTTTTCAAGGCATTGGAGAAGCCATCATAGACTGATCCTGTGGTTGCACCGGCATATTGTGGGTACATAGGTAAGACCGCTATGCGTGTTATTTCTTTGGCGATCATACGGTCTAAGGCTGATCCAATGCTTGGGTTGCCATATCGCATGGCAATATCAACAACAACTTCATCGCCCAGCTCAGTCTGCACGGCTTTGGCTTGGCCTCGCGTGATCCGTATTAATGGAGCTTCGGAGTTTTCGTCGCCAGCCCCATCGAAATTCCAGATCTTTGTGTAAGCCCGCGCAGATTTTGCAGGACGTACACGTAAAATGATTCCGTGTAATATAGGACACCAAATCCAGCGGCTGGTTTCAATCACCCTGTAATCATGTAAGAACTCTCCCAGATATGGTCGAACTGCCGCTGCGGTCGGAGCGTCTGGAGATCCAAGGTTAACGAGAATGAGTCCGGCTTTAGCAGTCATAATAAATGCTTTAATTTAATAATAATGCAGTTCATGCAAGGCCTGAGGCTTGACCCTACGCATAAGCTGTTTACGAATAAGGCAAGCCAATTGGTTTTCATAGATAAAAAAGGGGATAATATATGCGCAATATTTTTCTAACAGCAGCAAGTATCTCAGCGATCTTGCTGGCAGGGTGCGGTGATAAGGAAACAACATCCGTTGATACACCTTCCGATACTAAAGTAACCACTGTCAGTTCTGTCGATGAAAAAAACACAGCGCCGACTCCGCAAGAAGCTAAAGAGTTTTTAGAGGCGGCTGAAAAAGATATCGAGGAGCTTAACGCAATAGGTGCGCGCGTATACTGGATTAATGCCAACTTTATCACGGAAGATACGGACTGGCTGGCTTCAAAGGTCGGGGCTGATTATGCAAAGTTAGCAACGCGACTCGCCAACGAAGCCAAACGTTTTAACGGGCTGGATTTGCCGGCAGATATGCGCCGTAAGATGGACGGTTTGAAACGTGGTAGTGAATTCCCTGCCCCCGATAAAGAAGGTGCCGCAGAAAAACTTTCAAAAATCATGACGGATTTAAATTCAGCTTATGGCAAGGGGAAGTTTAAATATAAGAGTCCAGATCCGCAGTTCGCGGCTTTGTATGAAAACAATCCCGATGGGGTTCTATCATTAGGAGCCTTGTCCGATATTATCGCAAAGTCTCGAAATCCTGAGGAACTTCAAACCGTTTGGGCTGGATGGCGCGAGATATCGCCGCCTATGAAAAAACCTTACACAGAGATGGTAGAGATCATTAATGAAGGCTCACAAGAGTTGGGTTATGCTGACGCTGGTATGCTTTGGCGCGGCGGATATGACATGGAGGGTGAAGCCTTTGCTGCTGAAGCAGATCGCTTATGGGCGCAGGTAAAACCACTTTATGATCAATTGCATTGCTATGTCCGAGCCGAACTCAATCAAGAATACGGTGATGAGGTTGTCCCGCTCGATGGCCCTATGCGTGCCGATATTTTAGGTAATATGTGGGGTCAGGCCTGGGGTAATATTTATGATCTGGTAGCCCCTGAAGGCGGCGGTGAAGGTGTTGATATCACGGCTCTGCTTGAAGCCAAGGGTTATGACCAAAAGAAAATGGTTGAAGTCGGTGAAGCCTTCTTTACATCCTTGGGCTTTGATCCCCTACCAGATACTTTCTGGGAGAGATCTTTAATCACTAAACCGCGTGATCGCGAAGTTGTCTGCCATGCCTCAGCATGGGATATTGATGATCGCGACGATATTCGTATTAAAATGTGCACCAAGATCAATGGAGAAGATTTTTCAACGATCCATCATGAACTTGGCCATAATATTTATCAACGGGCTTATAAAGATCAGCCCGTGTTTTATAAAGATGGAGCCAATGACGGTTTCCACGAAGCCATTGGAGATATGATAGCTTTATCTATCACGCCGGATTATCTCGTTGAAATCGGGCTTTTGGATAAGGATGATGTTCCGGGAGCAGATGCCGATACAGCTCTGCTAATGCGCCAAGCGCTTGATAAAGTTGCATTCCTGCCTTTTGGTCTTATGGTTGACCAGTGGCGCTGGAAAGTATTCTCCGGTGAGTATAGCCCTTCGGAGTATAATTCCGGTTGGTGGGAGCTACGTGAAAAATATCAAGGCCTAAAGCCACCGGTAGAACGCCCGGCAAGTGCTTTTGACCCGGGAGCAAAATATCATATTCCTGGAAACACGCCCTATATGCGTTACTTCCTTGCCCACATTCTGCAATTCCAATTTCATAAAGCTGCCTGTGATATGTCCGGTTATGAAGGGCCGCTCCATAGATGCTCAGTTTATGGGAACAAAGAGGTTGGTGAGAAGTTTAATGCTATGATGGAAATGGGGTCTTCCAAGCCTTGGCCGGATGCACTTGAAGCATTTACGGGTCGTAGAGACATGGATGGTTCTGCTGTACTTGAATATTTTGCGCCTTTAATGACCTATCTCGAAGAGGAGAACAAGGGCCGGACTTGCGGGTGGTAACGGCTTAGAAAGTGCAATTTGGACGGGCATTTTGTGCCCGTTTTAACGAATGGGAAACCATGACGTGCAAGGCTGGATCATGGCATTAGCAAAACCCGCATCTGATTCGTCTCATTACTTCTCTCCGGATAAGTCTGTTCTTCTGGTAACAGAAGACGGATTTGACATTGAACCTATTCGGCAGATATTGGCTGATAAGGGCTACAAACCTGTTGTGGCTAGCTTTACAGGTAGTAAGCTTAAAGATGTGCCCCGGCATGCGCCCAATGCTATTCTCACTTGCTTTTCAAGCCCAAGTGATCGCCTCAGGGTGATTATTGAGACATTACGTATTCGTTTTGGGGATAAGAATGTCCCTGTAATCGGTATATTTTCTGAGGATCGTGACGGTAACACAGAGTTTTTCGATAGTGTACTTTTTGGATTGGTGCATCCTGCGCAAGTCGCACACCGAGTAAATGCAATGATCCGGTTAAATATTATGCAAACCGAAATTGCCTTACGGATGGAAACCCTAAGAGACGATTTTGAGATAAATTATAATTTGAACGATAATGTTTTCATGGACCGGTTGCGGGTCTTGTTTGTTGGTAAAGCTACGCTGGAGTTTATGGTTATAATCAATGCTTTAGAGAAAAAAGATGTTGAGGTGGTTGCAGCTTTTACATCGTTTAGTGCTTTTGATTTTTTACATGATTCAACTTTTGATGCCGTTGTGATGAATGCTCTTAATGATTCAGAACCAGCATTGAGTATTACGCAAACAATGCGCCGGAATTCTGCGTTATATCATACTCCTTCATTGCTGCTGACACGCCCAGACTATGAGGATGAAGATGTTGCCTATAAACATGGCGTTTCTGATATTATTCATGCCGATGCTCCAGAAAAAATTATTCAAGATCGTATTTTAGAGCTAGCGAACTTCCACCGGCTTCATCGTCAGGTGAAATCAGCTTTTGATGACTTCAGTGATCAGAGTTGCCGTGATGAAAGCGGTGCTTATTCAGCCGCATTTTTCGCTAAACACCTGGATCGGCTCGTCAAAACCTATTCTGCTCAGGATTTGCCTGTATCTGTTATAACTGTGCATGCATCGTTTGACATAGATAGCTCTATGGATCTGGTCGCATCTCGGCGGTCATATAATCAATTGGGGCAAATGATCAAAAATATGGTTCGGGTTTATGATGTAACTGCCCGGTTATCCCATAATATTTTTGTTATAGCTTTTCCCGGGCAACCTGCATCTAGCCTCGCTCCGGTGATAAAACGTTTAAGCGGTATATCCAAGGCGGCTGAATTTGGCCCTAATGAAGCTGGTGATAAGACATACAAGGCGTCACTGATAATTGATATAGTTGAACTCGGTCATGGCGTGACTGGTGAATCGTGGTTAGCGCAACAAGCCCTAGAGGACTAAATGTTCCCGAGGGCTTTTAGGGCCTGAATAGTTGCATGTATACGCCTGTCTGCCTGCTCTAAGTGTCCACTCACAAAAATTGTCTGGTCTGGGCGTAATCGCCAGCCTTTATTTTGCGTGATAGCGTTCAAAATAACCGATGGGTCTTTAATATCTTGATGTCGCATGGTCAAAATTAATCCCCGGGGGCCCGCATCAACCTTTTGGACGTGAGACTTCCGGCATAAGCGCTTGATTTGCATGACCTTTAATAATGATTTGACCTCAGGTGGTAGAGCACCAAAACGATCAATAAGCTCTGCGGCTATTGCCTCAGATGCCGTGTCATCTTCAATTTCGGCTATCCGGCGATAAGTCGCCAGACGCAAATTAAGATCGGTTATGTAGTTTTCCGGTATAAGCACTGCGACACCTAAATTGACATTAGGTGACCAGGATTGATCCGTTACATCCACATCGTCACGTAATTCAGCAACCGCCTCTTCCAGCATGTGTTGATATAGTTCAACCCCGACATCCTTGATATATCCGGATTGTTCCTCACCAAGCGGATTACCCCCCCCACGCATATCGAGATCATGACTGGCTAACGTAAATCCGGCGCCAAGATTATCCAGGGATTGTAAAACCTTCAGGCGTTGTAGGGCGCCTTTAGTTGCTACGTGTTCATCAGGCATGGTAAGATAGGCATAAGCTCTGACTTTGGAGCGTCCGACCCGACCCCTCATTTGATAAAGCTGGGCCAGTCCAAAACGATCTGCCCGATAAATAATCATGGTATTTGCGCTCGGTATATCGATGCCGCTTTCGATAATAGAGGTCGAAAGCAGCACATCGTATTCACCATCATAAAACGCTGTCATTATATCTTCGAGAGCGCCCCCTGGCATCTGGCCATGAGCGATTACGTAGTTTACTTCTGGCACCTCTTCTCTCAGGAATTCTTCAAGTCGTGGCAGGTCTGCAATTCTTGGAGCTACAAAGAAACTCTGTCCGCCGCGATATTTCTCGCGCAATATAGCTTTGCGAATAGAGACAGTGTCAAAGGGTGATACATATGTCCTGACAGCCAATCTATCGACAGGTGGTGTGGCAATTAAGGATAAGTCCCTGATCCCAGACAATGCCATTTGTAAGGTTCTGGGGATTGGTGTTGCTGTTAGAGTCAGCACGTGAACATTGGCTCTAAGAGCTTTGAGGCGCTCTTTGTGTTGCACGCCAAAGCGCTGCTCTTCGTCGACGACCAATAGACCAAGGTTTGAAAAAGAAATGGCCTTGGCTAAAAGAGCATGAGTGCCGATAACTATATCGCACCTACCATTGGCCAGTTCATCTTTTGTCAGTTTGGCATTTTTAGTTGATACGAGCCGCGATAAATGTCTCACCCTTACAGGAAGTCCTCTAAAGCGGTCAGAGAATGTTTTAAAATGTTGACGTGCGAGAATTGTCGTCGGTGCTACTATAGCGACTTGCTGTCTGGTCATTACAGCTGCAAAAGCAGCCCGAAGCGCGACTTCTGTTTTCCCAAATCCCACATCGCCGCATATGAGACGGTCCATAGGGCGTCCTGAAGATAAATCACCAATGACATCATCAATGGCATTCATTTGGTCATCGGTCTCCACATAGGGAAAACGTGCCGCAAATTCATTGTAATCTGCGGCGTCTATTTCAATAGGATCAGTTGTTCTAAGAGCGCGTTTGGCCGCAATCTTGATGAGTTCGGCAGCCATGTCGCGCAGCCGTTTTTTGGCTTTCGCTTTACGGGATTGCCAGGCAACTCCGCCGAGCTTGTCCAAAACTGCAGTTTCGCCGCCTGAACCATAGCGCGATAAGAGCTCAATGTTTTCAACCGGGAGGTAAAGTTTTGAGCCGCCCGCATATTCAAGCTCAAGGCAGTCATGCGGTGCTTCCTGAACATTTAAGGTTTTAAGTCCAATATATCGACCAAGGCCGTGGTCTATATGGATGATCAGGTCGTTTGGCTGGAGAGCAGATGCTTCTGATATAAAGTTTTTAGCTTTGCGTTTCCGGCCACGATTAACCAGCCGGTCTCCAAGAATATCTTGTTCGGATAAGACACTGATATTACCAAACTCGAACCCTTGCTCAAGAGGCAATACGACACGACGAATAGAACTGGGCGGGAGATTTAACATATCCGGACCGCGCTCTAGAACTGACATGGATAGACCATGGTCGGTAAATACGCTGGCTAGGCGTTCTGATGATCCATCCGTCCAAGAGGCAATAATAACTGTCTTTTTTTGATCCTGTAGATTTTTGACATGCGCCGTAACCACGTCAAACAGATTTACCCCTTCCGTACGGCGTTCATTTGAAAAGTTACGGCTGGCCGTTCCCTCAAAATTTACCAAATTCTCAGTGTCTGGCGGAATAAAGAGTGAATGCCACCGCACAGGATTAGATGAGGTAACGTTAATCATCTCTTCGGCAGAGATATATAACTTTGCTGGTTCCAGAGGGCGAAATACACCTGTAGTGGTTCTGTGATCATTTGTCTGGCTATCCCTGCTGTCGGCATGAGCCTTACGGGATTCATAAAAATCTTCGATGAGGTCATGTCGTTCCAACAGGGCTTCCTTGGCCAAGCTGTCAAATGCGATCAGAGCGCCCTCCCCGATATAGTCAAAAACACTCTCTAGTTGCTCGTGGAAAAGCGGTAGAAAATGCTCTATACCTTGAGGTCGGATACCTTCTACGATCGCTGCATATATGGGATCTTTACTGATGCCGCCGCCAAACTGGCTAATATAGTTTTTGCGAAAGACGGATATGGAAGTTTCATTTAGAAAAACCTCACTGACTGGTGCAAGATCTATGGCTTTCACCTGCCTGGTAGATCTTTGACTCTCTACGTCAAAATGACGAATGCTTTCTAATTCGTCTCCAAAAAAATCAAGACGAACAGGCTCCTCCAATGCGGGTGAATATACATCCACCAGCCCGCCGCGGATGGCGTAATCACCAGGTTCCATGACTGTTGACGCCCGGCTATAGCCATTATGAGCTAAATAATGTTCGAGTTTTTCTCGGGATAAAAGCTGTCCCGATTTGGCCTGAAAACCTGCCTGCGCAATAATATCTCTTGGAGGCGCCAACTGGGATGTTCCGCTAACTGTAGAAACAATTATAAAAGGTTTGTCAGTGGGCAGTTGTGTCAGTGCAAATAAAGCAGCACTTCGCCGAGCGCTTATTATACGACTGGGTGAGACTCGATCATAAGGCAAGCAATCCCAGGCAGGAAGTGACATGACAGGAATATCCGGTGCAAAAAATCGGCATGCTGCCATAAAACTTGACGCGCGGCTGTCATCCCTTGCTACGAATAAAGCCCGGTCTCCCCGTTTTCGCACTGCGCGCGTGAACATCATCGCGTCCAGACCTTCGGGTAACCCCGCAGCTGTCAGTTCAGGTTCAGTTGATATATACCTTTGTAACTGAAGCATTAGAAACTGGGGCGATAGGCTTTGATTTTTTGCATGACCGGAGTATCAAAATTTGCAGGTACATCTTGAGCCCCTGTTATCCAAGCATATATGTCATGATCTTTTGCCGATAATAGTGCTTCAAACTGATCAAGCTCCTGATCAGTCAATCTGTCAATATTGGCTTTGATGAACCCGCCCAGCAATATGTCGGCTTCGCGAAAACCACGATAATTTGCTCGGTATAGCAATCGTTTTTTTTCAGTTTCATTCATGGATAAAGATGGAGCTTTTTTCTGTGAGCGCTTCTATAGGCAAGCTCGCAGAAAGGCGCAATGGTTTAGACACATGTGGTATCATGTTTTTAGTACGCTGCAGCTTGTCCCTGTTATTGTTCACGCGTAAAAGAATCTGATGCGGCCCTCAGACCTCAATCCCTTTTTCGCTGATGTCACGACACTGAAAGGTGTGGGCACTCGTGTTCGTGATGCGCTTGGCCGCGCCATGGGGACACGGATCAAAGATTTATTATTTACACCGCCTAGTAATATGATTGACCGTAGTTATCGCCCGCATATCGCTGGTGCGCGCGAAGGTGAAGTATGCACTTTCACGGTGACCATTGGGCGTCATAATCCTCCCAGTCATCGCGGCCGGCCTTATAAAATTCGAGTTTTTGATGAAACGGGTGACATGACGCTTATCTTTTTTCAGGCGAGAGCAGATTACTTAAATCGGATATTGCCGGAAGGTTCGGCCCGGCTGATTTCCGGGAAAGTCGAGTTCTATGGGCCAAACATTCAGATGACACACCCCGATTATGTCTTAACGACGGATCAGTCGGATGATTTGCCTTTGTATGAGACACAATACCCTCTTACCGCCGGGTTGTCTCAGAAAGTGGCACGCAAAGCACTTATGCAGGCATTGGGCAAACTGCCAGTGCTTGATGAATGGCTCGACCCAGCTTTTGTCCAGCGCCAAGATTGGCCTGATTTTAGGACGTCACTACTCCATCTGCATAAACCTGAACATCCTGTAGATGTTAAAGCAGGTTCCCCTATCCGTGAGAGGCTCGCCTATGATGAACTTCTGGCAAAACAATTGGCAATGGCTCTTGTCCGCGAGTCGACCCGGCGCAAAAAAGGTCGCCCACTTGTAGCAAAGGGTAATTATGTCGACGATGTTTTAAAAGCAGCCCCCTTCAAACCAACAAATGCCCAAAAACGCGCGTTAGAAGAAATATTGGCTGATTTGAAGTCACCATATCGCATGTCCAGACTGCTGCATGGTGATGTTGGTTCTGGAAAGACATTTGTTTCCGCGCTTATCTCGGCCTATGCTGCCGAGGCCGGGGTACAGATCGCGCTCATGGCACCGACAGAAATTCTGGCGCGCCAACACGCCGAAAGTCTCAAAGCCTTCTTAGAGCCTGCTGGACTTACGGTCGAAGCCTTGACAGGGCGCGATAAGGGCAAACCACGTCAAGCTTTACTTACAGGGTTAGCAGAAGGCTATATAGACGTCATAATTGGTACTCACACCCTCTTTCAAGACACGGTTGAGTTTAATGATTTAGGTCTGGTGATCATTGATGAGCAACATAGATTTGGCGTACATGATCGATTGAAGCTCACTCAAAAGGGGCATGTTCCTGATTTGTTGGTTATGACCGCAACCCCTATTCCCCGCACCCTGGCACTTACTGCTTATGGTGATCTTGATGTGTCGCAGCTGGATGAAAAACCTGCAGGGCGCATCCCCATCGAAACCCGTATTTTACCCATGAAGCGGCTTGATGATATCATTGATGGAGTTGGGCGAACTATAGCTGAGGGTAATCAAGTTTATTGGGTTTGTCCGCTAGTAGAGGATAGCGAGCTTATTGACCTGACCTCTGTTGAGGATCGTTTCAGAACACTTACGGCACATTTTGGCAGCCGTGTTGGATTGGTTCATGGCCGCCTGAAGGCCGCAGAAAAAGATCGTATGACTGCATCCTTCAAGGCGGGTGATCTTGATGTTTTGGTGGCGACAACCGTAATTGAGGTTGGTGTAGACGCGCCCAATGCGACAGTGATTGTTATTGAGCATGCTGAAAGGTTTGGCCTGGCCCAGTTGCATCAACTGCGCGGCAGGGTTGGACGTTCGGATAAAAAATCATCCTGCCTTTTGCTGTACAAAGGCCCCTTATCGGTCAACGGAAAGGCGCGGTTAGAGACCATGCGAGCCTCACAGGATGGATTTTTCATTGCTGAAAAAGATTGGGAACTTAGAGGTTCCGGTGATCTGTTAGGTGCCCGTCAAAGCGGCTTGCCAACTTACAGTTTGGCGGATTTGGATAAGCATAAAGCCTTATTGGAAACAGCGCATCAGGATGCCCGCCTGGTTGTTGAGACGGATCCTGCTTTAAAAACTGACCGTGGGAGGGCTTTGATACGATTGCTTTATCTGTTTGAACAGGACTGGGGCGTTGAACTCATGAAAGCCGGTTAGCGCTTTTTCTTGTTTTCTAGCTTCTTGGCTTCTTCCTCATTGGCCACAATTCCACCCGAGATAATCATCTTAGCGCCCTCTTCCGGCGTCATATCCAGTATTTTTATGTCTTCACGTTTTGAAAACAATAAAAACCCTGAAGTCGGATTGGGGGTCGTAGGTACAAAAATGCTGACATAATCGCCTTTGAGGTGCTTAACTGGCGCACCCTTAAGCTTTGAAGTTACAAAACCAATAGCCCAAAGACCGGGACGAGGATATTCAACCAGACAAACTTCTTTGAAATTTTGTTCGTCAGATTGGGCAACTGTACTGACGATTTGTTTGAGGCCGTTATAGATATTACTGACAAATGGCACTCGGCTCAAAAGACGCTCACCGAATTTGATAATCGAAGTCCCGATAATATTTGACGCCAAAACGCCAAGTATAAAGAGCGCAACTACAGCTATAACAAGGCCGATTCCCGGAATATCGAATCCCAGAAACTTGTTAGCATAAGTATTAGGGTTCAGTTCCGGCGGGATGTTTTTTAATACAGAATTGTCGACAAAACGGACAAAGGACGTAATCAGCCAAATTGTAGCGCCAATTGGGAGCGCAATTATGACACCTGTGAAAAAACTATTGCGCATACTGCGTAGCAGTCCCGGTTTTTTAGTCGGTTCGACAATTTCCGGAGGGTCAGACTGTAATTCGGTCATTGGCTCATCACTTTAAAAAGGCTAGATGTGTCTCAGAAGAGGCGTGTAGTACACATATGGCTAAAATACGGCGATTATCAACTCTATCCTATGGATTATTAGGCATGATTGTGTGCGGCTTGTTCCTTGTGGCCGCGTTGATATTTTATCGCAATGATATTTTTCAATCCATGCAAGATCCAGGTCAGCCTTTTCAAACTTATGAAAAGCCACAAGCGCCTGATTATAGCATCACTGAAAACTGGATGGATATCCCAGACCTATCGGTTGACCCGTTTAGCTCACCCACACAAGGCGATGTGTTTGTCGTTATCCCTGTACTTTATAAAGGTGGGGACCACTGGAACTTGCCAGTTACTCGTGAATATCAGATCAATAAACTGAATCAGATTATTCGTCCCAATTATGTAGCCCCCTTTAAAAGTTCAGGACGAGTATTCGCTCCTTTTTACAGACAAGCATCGCTTTATACGGCAATGACGAATCGTGAGGATGCTCGCAAAGCGCAGAATTTAGCTTACTCAGATGTGAAGCGAGCGTTTCGAGTTTTTTTAGAACAGTCACCCCCAGAGCGCCCAATTATTTTAGCCGGCTACGGTCAAGGAGCTTCACATGTACAGCGATTGCTCATAGACTTCTTTGATGGTGAGCTAAAAGCTCGATTAGCGGCAGCTTATGTAATTGATCATCCGACTCCGGTGCAATTATTTGAAACAGATCTTAAAAATTTGAAGCCCTGCGAAACAGAAACAGATACGGGCTGTGTCATCGGTTGGGGCGCTTTTATGCCCGGTGATGGTCAAATAGCCGAACGTTTTGCCACTAGACGCAGTGTCTATGAAGGCGGGGCCTATAAAACTGTAGATAATGCGCCGTTATTATGCATGAATCCACTTTTGTGGAGTCGTCAGGGCGATTATGCGCCGCGACGTCTACATAAAGGAGGATTAGCGGCTATTGGGCTCGAACCTGATGCACAAGCCGCACCGCTCGGGAAACAAGCCGGAGCGCAATGTGAGAATGGTTTGTTATATGTAGATCGACCAAAAAGTCGGGTTTTACGCCGCCCTATTCGAATAGGGGGTCAATTCCGGACATTGCCGTCTAATTTATTTTATGAAGACATTCGAGTTAATGCGGTTAAACGTGTCGAGGCCTTGAAAAATAGCGGTATATTGCCAGAGCGTGTTGAAAAACTAGATGAATTAGAAATTATCGAAATCAATGAAAGCCCTGTAACGCCAGTTAAAGAGTAATTGGCTTTAATGGATTTGCTTTAGCCAGGTCATCGAAGCGTTTGATATCATTCAGTAAATCTTCGAATTCATCCATTGGAATCATATTCGGTCCATCAGACGGGGCATTTGCTGGATCTGGATGAGTTTCCATGAAAATAGCCGCAATAGCTGAAGAGGCTGCTGCGCGTGCTAAAGCTGGTACAAATTCTCTTTGTCCCCCACTGGTTCCGCCCTGGCCTCCGGGTTGTTGAACGGAATGTGTTGCGTCAAATACAACGGGCCCGCCAAAAGATTTCATAATCTGGAGTCCACGAAAGTCGGTCACAAGGGTGTTATAGCCAAAGCTGGCACCACGTTCACAAGCCATAACATTTGAATTACCCGCCTCAACGACCTTATTAAGGACGTTTTTCATATCCCACGGCGCTAAAAACTGACCTTTTTTAACATTCAGTACCCGGCCAGTTTTAGCCGCCGCGACGAGTAGATCAGTTTGTCGACATAAAAAGGCTGGTATTTGTAAAACATCTACGATACTGCCAACTTCTCTTGCCTGCTCTGCCGTATGGATGTCCGTCACACAAGGCAGGCCCAATTGTGTTTGAATTTCATCAAAGACCGGCAATGCTTTGGATAGTCCAACGCCACGCGGTGAGTGAATGCTGGTTCTGTTAGCTTTGTCATAAGAGGTCTTATAAATGATGTTTAACCCAACCCGTTCAGAAATACCTTTAAGCCTTTCAGCGGTCATCATGGCATGATCACGACTTTCCATAGCGCAAGGGCCTGCCAAGATCGTCAATGGCTGGCTATTCCCAATGTTGTAGGTCGCGCCTGAGGGCGTTTTTAAAGATATTACTGTGTTAATCGTCATAGGTTTGAATCCATTTGTGCTCAAGTAACATAAGTTTGATGAAAAGGCATAGATTTTTGCACTAATATGTTTCAAATCATGTTGCGAAACTATGCTTTGAATTTGGAGTTCTAATATGTCTGCGACATCTGTATTAGATTTAATCGGAAACACTCCGCTTATACGCCTTAATGAAGCTTCAAAATTAACGGGCTGCGAAATATTAGGAAAAGCAGAGTTCCTTAATCCCGGGCAATCTGTCAAAGATCGAGCCGCGCTCAGTATTATCCGAAATGCAGAAGCGTCTGGCGATTTACAACCGGGCGGCGTGGTTGTTGAAGGGACGGCCGGCAATACAGGTATTGGACTGGCCATGGTTTGTTCTGCCCTGGGATATCGCTGTAAAATTGTCATGCCGCGAACACAAAGTCAGGAAAAGAAAGATGCTGTAAAGCTCTTGGGGGCGGAACTTATTGAAGTTGACGCTGTCCCCTACACTAATCCAAATAACTACGTTCATGTTTCACAACGAATTGCCAATGAACTGGCAGAGAGCGAAGCTAATGGAGCTATCTGGGCAAACCAATTTGATAATACTGCCAATCGCGACGCCCATGTGAACACGACTGGTCCGGAAATCTTTAATCAGACAGATGGTAAAGTGGATGGCTTCATATGTGCTGTTGGTTCAGGTGGAACGCTCGGCGGAGTATCCATGGCGCTCAAATCTTTGAATTCAGATATTCAAATAGGCGTAGCAGACCCTATGGGATCAAAAATGTATAGTTATTACAAATATGGAGATTTGGAGAGCGAAGGCAATTCTATTACAGAAGGTATAGGTCAAGGCCGGATCACAAAAAATCTGGAAGATGTCGTTGTGGATAGAGCCTATCAAATTCATGATAAAGAGGCCTTAGAAACATTATTTGCGCTAAATCAGCTTGAAGGCATTTGTCTGGGCGGTTCTTCAGGGATTAATATAGCCGGTGCTATTCGCATGGCCAAGGATATGGGACCAGGCCATACTATTGTGACCATTTTATGTGATTACGGACAGCGTTATCAGTCTAAGGTCTACAATCCTGAATTCTTAAAAGAGAAAGGTCTACCTGTCCCGCCATGGCTCCTGTAGACCCGTTAAAAAATACAGATTGGCTTTCAAGCCGATTTAAGGATAGCGATATTCGGGTTCTCGACGGCACCTGGTTTATGCCTGGTACGCCAGATAGTTTTGCAAAAGGGGTTATTCCGGGTGCCCAGTTTTTTGATATTGATAAAGTTGCTACGCCGCATCCTACTCTTACTCATATGCTGCCAAATGCAGAGCGTTTTGAAGCGGCTATGGATGCCATGGATATCAAACCATCTGATCATGTAGTTTGCTATGATCGCCGCGGTGTTTCCACTTCGCCAAGGTTGTGGTGGACATTTCGAATGTTTGGACATCAAAGAGTTTCTGTTTTGAATGGCGGATTGCCAGCTTGGGTCAAAGCAAGTTTCCAAATTGATGAAACCTATAGCGCCTCGTCGAAAAGAGAAGGCTCAAAATATGCGTCATCGTCTGCTTTATCTGGTGTAATTTCAATGATGGAATTAGTGGCGTCTCTGGGCGATGATCTGCAAATTGTTGATGCCCGGCCTGCCGGGCGTTTTTTTGGAACTACGCCGGAGCCTCGTTCAGGACTTAGATCAGGGCGCATACCGGGCAGTATAAACCTCCCATTTGTTGAACTGGTACAAGATGGGTCGTTTTTAGATGTGTTAGAACTAGCAGAAAAAACCGGCCTTGCAGGTGTAGATTTATCCAGACCCATCATTACAACATGTGGGTCAGGCGTAACGGCGGCGGGACTGGCGTTTGTTTTCCATAGACTAGGCGCAGAGAATGTTCGGGTTTATGACGGGTCCTGGAGTGAATGGGGCGCGTCTGATGCGCCTATTGAGGTATGATATGAAAGATTCAACGAAATATGCCCATTTGGGACGCCCGAAGCCAGAACTGGCCACAGCCGTAAATCCGGATATTACGCGCGCTTCCACGCTATTGTTTGATAAAGCTGAAGACCTTTATCGTAGTGATATTCGGGCATATGGCCGCCATGGCAGCGCCGTTCATGATGCTGTCTGTGACGCCTTTAATCATCTTGAGGGCGGCGTCGGAACATCGCTTACCCCATCGGGACTCGCCGCTTGTACGCTTGCTATTATGTCCTGTGTAAAGTCCGGTGATCATATCCTGATAACAGATTCAGTTTATGGCCCTACCCGTAGTTTTTGTCAGGGTTATCTATTGACTATGGGAGTTGAGACCGAGTTATACCAACCACGAATTGGGGCGAAAATTGAAGAGCGTATCCGTCCCAATACGTCTTTAATTTTTCTTGAAAGCCCAGGGTCACTTACCTTTGAAATACAGGACTTGCCTAAAATCAGTAAAATTGCCCGATCTAAAGGTGTTAAAACCGTTGTAGATAACACCTGGTCAGCAGGGCTTACCTATAATCCTTTAAAGTTAGGGGCGGATATTAGCGTACACGCCGCTACCAAATATATAGGGGGACATAGCGATATAATGTTTGGGGCTGTTATCAGTCGTGATGAGAAAACAGCTAAACAGGTGGATAAAACACGTAAGTTCCTGGGGTATGCAACTTCACCAGATGATGCGTATCAAATTCTCCGTGGTTTCAGGTCACTCACTACGCGGTTTGAACGACAGGAGCAATCTTCCCAGGAATTAGCTGAATGGCTTTCAGGGCAAAATTATGTGCATAGAGTCTTGCATCCTGCCCTGCCCGAGCACCCGGATCATGATATATGGCAAAGAGATTTCTCAGGCGGAGGGTGCTTGTTTGGAGTAGTTTTGAAGCAGGTTGATCAAAAATCCGTCCTGAAATTCATGAATGGGTTGAGTAATTTCGGACTTGGCTTCTCTTATGGAGGTTTTGAAAGTGTCGCTATTCCTTGTGATCCGCAGCTAGGGCGTCAGTTTGATCCTGAGTTATCAGGACCGCTTATCCGCTTTGGGTGCGGTCTTGAAGATGTGAATGACTTAAAGGGTGATATAAAACAATCCTCTAACGCTGCATTCTAATGGAAAAACCGCTTTGGAAGCGTAAGCGTCTTTGGCTTCTCGTAATACTGCTGATGCTATCGTGTTGGTTGTTATCGTTTCGAGGTTTCAGGGTGTTATTGCAAACGACCCCGACCTATCCGCGAGGATTAGCTGCTACTCCGTCTTTAAGTGCAGAAACTCTCTCCACATGGGAAAGCAGTAAAAGCCAAATACAAATAGACTTAGAACGCGAAATTTATGGCAGTTACCCTGATCAGGTCGAACTGAGTGAAAGCCATTCAGCGCAATTACAAGGCCGTTTCTTCAACGATACGGCCAAGATTGAAGTGTTCAGATTTGACCTAAGAAATAAGGATAATGGTAAAACAAGAACGTTTGGATTTTCACTGGTTGCTCCAAATCATATTCAGGGGCCGGTTCCCTTATTACTCGTACAATCATTCTGTCCCGTTTCTGATGTTATTCCGGTTAAGGGTATTCCGGCTTCTCAATCAGATTTTTCCTGCGGTACTCCAGGTATGATGAATGATCTTATGCATTATGTTTTTGGAACATATATTGTGAGTCCGCCCTTCGAAGATTTGATGCGAAACGGCTATGCCTTGGGAATATTGCATCCTCCGGAATTCATTCCAGATGATAGCGTAGCTGGTCAGAACGCACTGGATGATTTCTTTTCGAACTTTTCTGATGAGACTCGGCCTGCTGCTCTCATGAGCTGGGCTATGCAATCCGTTTTACTGGCTGATAAATTCAGCCGGGATGAAGCGTTCAGCTCAATAATCGCCCAAGGTCATTCTCGCTATGGCAAGACAGCGTTATTGGCTGCGGCCTATTCAGCTAATATTGATGGTGTCATTGCGCATCAATCCGGGACGGCTGGCGCGTCTTTGTTTCGTGATAAACCTGGTGAAACGCTCTCTGATCTTGTATCTATTTATCCTCACTGGCTAGGGTCAGCAGCTAAAAATTTTGTTGGTAGAGAAGTTGAACTTAGCCAAGATCAGCACGCTTTACTCGCTCTAATTGCTCCAAGGCCCGTATTGCTAGGTAATGCGGGTCGTGATGTTTGGTCTGATCCTGAAGGCGCTTTTCGGGCTGCTTTAGGAGCAAATCGAGTTTATGAGCTTTATGATAAAAGCGGCCTAAAAGCGGAAACTCTGAATGATTACAGGCCGATTGATCAAATAGCTTTCTGGTTACGTCCCGGAACCCACGGTGTTGTTACTGAAGATTGGCCTGCTTTTATGACATTTCTTGATAAGCATTTTAAAACAAATTGATGATGGCAGACCCGGCAGGACTTGAACCTGCAACCTGCCGCTTAGAAGGCGGCTGCTCTATCCAGTTGAGCTACGGATCCTTAAATCAATGGACTAATGTGTCCAAGGCTGCTTCCGATCATAGGCAAAATTATCTGAATATGATCGATGTATGCGTTTCACAGCCTTAGGGGCTATGACTTTATGCGGTATGTTACGGGCCTTAGCATAAGCGACTGCAGCTTCCATAGTGTCAAACTTCAAATCAAGCTGTCCTGTCACGTCTGTAGACCGATAAGTCCCTGTTAATGGATCTATTGTCCGTGTTCCGCCTTTAGGAAATTCCAATACCCAGTGCCGTGTGTTAGCCCTTCCAGACTGCATGGCATTGGGTGCTGGCTGATAGATTCGTGCGAACATGTGATCTCCAATTTGAACCGGAAATATATGTATAGAGATATCGTGTAAAGCTATTAGGCGTTTAATAGTCTAATTTTCACCATTAAATGCACCGCTCAAAATCTTTTTGACGTCCGCAAGGCTTTGTTTGCGTTGCGGTTGAAGATTTGGTGGGGGTGTTAAGGGCTGATGAGCCCTACTTTGAGCAGCTGCGGCTCTTAGGCGTTGACGGGAAGCCGCGATTTGTGTCGCGCCTGCAGCACCGGGTTGTTTTAATTGCTCCCGGCGTGTTTCTATCTGCCCCTGAAGAGTTTCAGGTTGTTGCTGTTTATCTTTTTTAACGCTGCGTGTTCGCCAGTTATTGAAGACGTTTTCCATAAATTGTGGTGTGGTATTATCATCTCTCCAAAGTTCAGAGAACTTGGCGCTTGAGCTGTGCGGACGATATTCCTCGGCTAATGTATTTAACACAACTCGCATGGGCATATTCACACTTTCACCAAATATCATAGTCTCAGCAGTTCCCAGAGATGGCAAGAAGTTTAAAAGCTCATCAGCTCCATCTGGGACAGCCGACCGTACAAAATTCTGGTCAATTTCATTTGAGAGGCGCATGGAAAATATGGTCGAACATTGAGACAGTGTATTAGGTTCAAGTTCGGATGGACGCTGCGAAATAATCCCTAGAGATACACCATATTTTCGGCCCTCTTTGGCTATACGAGATATGATCTGTCGTGTTGAATTAAAGCCAAGCGTCGGATCTGCTGGGACATATCTGTGGGCCTCTTCGCAAACCAAAAGAACTGGGATTTTTCGCTCACTCCAAACGGCAAGATCAAAAGCAAGCCTTGCAACGACTGAGACTACGATATTAAGCGTTTCCGAAGGAATAGAAGAAAAATCCAGTATAGAAATGGGCCGTCCTGCAACGGGAATTCTGAAAATTCTGCCGATTATAGCTTCGATCGAGTTTGCCGAGGCCTGATTGCGAAAAATGAACTGGTAGCGAGGGTCATTCAAAATTGTGTTTATCCGGCGCTTTAATCTTAAATATGGAGCCAGATTGCTTGAGTTTTCCAGTTTCCCCATTTGATGGTCAATCAATTTAAGAAGATCGCGGATACGGTACGGAACGGGTGAATCCAGTGATATATGGGAACTGCGAGCCAGTTCCTTTTCAATATCTCCGATTTTCGCCTGTGATGACAGACTGCCCTGATTAGACATTTTATCATAAAGTTGTTTTGCCTTCAGGATAACATCATGAAGAATTTCAACTTCCTCTCGCCTCTGATCTTTGATCTCGCTGGTGAGGAGTTCTACAGTTTCTTCAAAATTGAATAGCCATATAGGCAGGTCTAATGAATTGCCTGAAATGACCTCAGCCATGGAGCCAAAACTTTTTGAATATTCATTATGAGGATCGAATAAAACAACATGAGCATTTTGGTTTTCAAACAAAATAGCTTGTAACACCAAGGCAACGGTACAAGACTTACCTGAGCCAGTTGATCCGATAATCGCAAAGTGTTTTGATAACAGATCGTCGGTCCGTACTTTGGCAATAATCGAGTTATCTTGCTGCAATTTACCGACTGAAATACACTGTTCGCTTTCCCGATTGAAAATAAGCTCCAATTCCTGATGCGTCATAGTTACGACAGCTTCATTAAGGACCGGGAATGATCTTACCCCTCTAAAGAATTTGGTGGATTTTGTTGTCGCATTCGTTGAAATTTCACCCAGAATATCGACCTGGGCTATACAGCCGCTTCCGAGTCCTTCTTCGTCAGCGCCGCCTATTTTTAAGCTTGAGACCATACAAATAACCAGAGAGTTACGGGTTACGATTTTCAATATTGTTCCCAGTTGTGCTAAATGAAGCTGGCCTTTGCGAATGATTTGGTCGTTTAAACGGACCATAGCCTTTGACGAGCCAACCGAGAGTATGCGTCCGATCTCTATAGCCCCCATATCAGGCTTCTTATTGATAACTTCCTTAGAGGGGGCCGTAGGTATTTGCATGATTCCCGTTCCGTATTTGGGCTACTGTAGGTGGGAATTTATTATGAAATGCTTACCAAAACCCTGATATAGGCGGATTAGAAGCAGCTATTGAAGCTAAAGAAAGATGGTCGGGGAGACTGGATTCGAACCAGCGACCCTCTGTTCCCAAAACAGA
>JAHDGM010000082.1 GCA_020627655.1 Hellea sp. | reverse complement strand
AAAAATTATCAACATAGCAGCCCGTAAAGCATTAAGACCACCCGCAGCTAATAGAGTCCCAATAACCGCTGCCAGCAATAACCCCCAAAATATAACATGGGGTGTTGAGCGGCTCTGAGCCTTTCCGCCCGAGGCGATGGTCGTAATCACAAGAATAGCAGAGTCAGCTGATGTCACCAGATATGTGATCAAGAGAACAACTATAACAATCGACATTATCGAGGCCGCAAATGACCCGCCTGATAATAATACATTTATCGTTTCAAAGAGCTGAGCCGAAAGGTCGCTACCGACAATTCTACCATTGGCATTTCCATATAGTTCCGCGTGGAGCGCGCTGCCGCCCGCCAGAACAAACCAAACCAAACACATCATAGCCGGAGCAATCATGGCCCCCAAAACAAACTCACGTATTGTTCTGCCTCTAGATACACGAGCCAGAAAAAGTCCGACAAAAGGCGCAAAAGCGATCCACCATGCCCAATACAGTATTGTCCAGGGCCCCTGCCAATTTGACAGAGTACAAGTTGTGTCAAGGCACTCTTTGGTTCCGTCCGTCAACATTTGGGATGTCCCTTCCCCCCAAACCGTGAAACTCATAGACGGCATAGCAATTATATAATCATAAATGGCCAAGAAATAATGCTTGAGACCGAATAATAAAGCGCCCGAGAAAATCCCCAAAACCGCAAAGAATAACAACAAGAAAAAGGAAAGTCCCATATTGAGATTTGACAACCATTTGATACCTTTTCCGACACCTGAGACAGCCGATAAAACTGATGCAAACATGATTACAGATAAAGCTAACAATAGGGAAAACAATACAGGCTCTGCTGCACCTTCTGGTATTATCCAATTAGCATCGGTCACATTGTGAACCCCAAATGCAAATTGTTTGACCCCAAGGGCAATTGTATACCCTACTCCAGTTATAGTCGCGATAATGGCGGTTATATCAACAATGTGCCCAACAGGACCAGATAGAACTTTTCCAAATAAAGGTTTTAAACCGGACCTGATCGTTAGAGGTAAACCCCTATTATAAGAAAAATATGCCATGGTCACCCCAACCATTCCATAAATCCCCCAAGCCGTTAGGCCGTAATGCAGCAGTGTCCATTTAAAAGCCGGCCGTACATTGTCTTCTGATAGCCCCGTGGCAGCCCCTTTGATAACATCTGGATTATCCATAAAATGAAAAACGGGTTCACCAACAGCATAAGTTAACATCCCAACCCCAAGGCCAGCTCCGAACATCATTGAAAACCAAGAAAATCTTGAAAACTCTGGCTTTTCATCTGGACGCCCTAGCCTGACCTTCCCTGTCTTGGGCCATAATGCCAGAAACAAACAAGTCAGAAGATAAAAGGCAGAGACATAGATATACCAAGCCCCAAACATTTTACTAAATAATTGCTGAATTGCCCCAAGCCTGTCTCCAGCGCTGTCACTGGCTAATACCCAAGCCAAAAATATAATCGTCAAAGCAATGGACGAAATTGTTACAGTCCTGTTCAGGCCTTTAAAAAACCCGGACTGCGCAACACTGATCTGAATATCCGAAGCGGATGCTTCTGTAGACATAACTTCCCCTGTATTTTTATTTATTGGGGTAATGTCACAAATTGGTGTTGTACGTCCATGTCAAATTTAAGGAAATAAATAAGTTAGAAGCGTTGCTAATACTATGAGAGCTACGAAACCCGGTAAACATAAACCGCGTGCATAATTTCAGAATCGCCTGTCGGCATGGAAACAAACGGCTCAGTTTCAAACTCGATCGACCATAAGCCAGCTCTTGTGAGAGCATGGCGTTTATCATGAAATGGCTGTGTTCTTTCATTAATGTGACCATGCGTCGACCAGATAATCAGCCCTCCGGATTTTGTCACTCGGATAAACTCATCCAGGCTTTCCGGCGGCGCATTACCGGGTGCCAAGGCACCAATAGCATAGGTAACTGGAAAATAATTATCCGGAAAATCCAATGGCTTACCCAGCACCATGCGTTGCAAGTTTTCATATATTTTGCGCTCTGCAGCAATCGCCAACATGCCGTCAGAGATATCAATACCATTAAAGCCCCCATACCCCATCATCTTTAGCGGCAAAGAATGCATCCCGGTACCGCAAGCCGCGTCCAATATAGGACCTGTGCCGATATCAACATGCTTGGCAAAAACACAGGCCCCTACATATGGCAATTGAATACCAAACTCAGTTACGTCTTTGTCGTAGTTTTTCGCCCAGTCATTATAGGCTTCGCGCCGGTCTTTATCGGTTCGTGCGGCGTAAACCTTTTCAAGCGTTTTATTACTACTGTGAACCATATTTCTCCCCTACTGCGCCGTATACCCACCATCAATACGCAATATAGATCCCGTGATATGCCTTTCTGAAGCCAAGTAAACTACCGCTCTGGCAATTTCTTCGGGCTGCGCCACATCACCAATCGGAATAGAGTTTTGATTGCGCGCAATTGCCGAATTTTTCATATCGTCACTAGCGTGTTCAGAAAATAACATGGGTGAATTAATAGCGCCTGGCGCAACTGCATTGACCGTAATTTTCCGGGGCGCCAATTCCAAAGCCATTGTCCGGGTTATTTGATCTACGGCCCCTTTACTGGCACAATATGCAGTTAAGCCCGCAGCCCCGAAGGCTCCACATGTGGAAGACAGATTTACAATATTTCCTCCGTCCGGCATCTGCAACGCGGCCGCTCGGCTCATGTAAAACAAGCCTGTCACATTAATATCTATGACGCGTAACCATTCATCATCATTCGTGTCTTCGGCTGTTTTACGCAAGATAACGCCCGCATTATTGACAAGCACATCAACAGGCTTGCCAGCACTCTTTGACGCAAATTCAATTACGTCAGTACAGGATTTTGAAAGAGTTACATCACCCACAAATAAATGAGCTTTTGGAGAGTTCAATTCAGACAGCGCCGTTTTTAGTTTGTCTTCAGAACGCCCCATAATGGTAACATTTGCGCCCATACCCACAAATAGGCGTGCTGTTTCAAGTCCAACACCGCTGCCCCCACCTGTAATGACCACATTACTTTTAGTAAAATTTTTCTGGCCAGCAGTCACATTAATCTCCCAAATTCGGCGTTGGAAGTTTTGCCATTCGCCCCCCGGCAACAACTATGGTTTGCCCAGATACAAAGGATGAATTTGGCCCCGCAAGCCATAAAGCTACATCACCTATATCTTCCGGTTTCCCAAGACGTCCAACGGGATGTAGACCTTTAATCTCAGCGTCAACTCTGTGCCGATCAGGAAACTGATTTAAAAAGGCCTCATTAAACGGCGTATTGATCCAGCCGGGAGCAATCGCGTTACAACGAATTCCGTGAACTCCATATTCCAAAGCTGTGTTGTGAGTAAATGATGACACGGCCCCTTTGGAAGCTGCGTATGCAGAATGCGTAGGATTTGCACCTAAAGCCTCAATAGAGCTGATATTTACAATAGCCGCCTCATCTGATCTTTTTAACAAATGAAACGCATGTTTAGTGGTTAAAAAAACACCCTTGGCATTTATATTCATAACACGATCCCATTGCTGAACCGTGGTTTCGTGAATTGGCACCTCAATACAAATCCCAGCATTATTGATAAGCACATCGAGTCCGCCATATTCGTCTTGAACGGTCTCCATTAAGACTTGAACATCACCCTCACTCGCGATGTTTGTTTTTATGAATTGCAGGTTTTCATTATCAGGAGGCTGTAAATCAGCGATAATAACCGTAGCCCCAGCATCGAGAAATTTTTCGGCAATGGCGAGACCAATGTTTTGAGAACCGCCCGTAACAATGACATTTTTACCCGAAAAATCAGTCATATATCTTCCTGACGACACTTCGCTGCTTTCCAAGTCCCGATATAGTGGGCTCCATCACATCACCTGGCTTCAGATATGTTTGGGGTTTCATACCATAGCCCACACCCGGCGGCGTACCTGTAAATATGACATCCCCGGCTTCCCATGTCAGGAAATTCGAAATCTGCGAGACAAGCTCTGCAATCGTAAAGACCATATCGCCTGTATTTGATGACTGCCGGGTTTCACCGCTAATTTGAATGGATATATCAAGATCATTCGGATCAGATATTTCATCTTTGGTGACTAGCCATGGCCCGATAGGCTTAAGCGTGTCGGCACTTTTACCTTTAGTCCACTGCGTGCTTCGCTCAAGTTGAAACTGCCTTTCTGAAACATCGTTACCCACAGCATATCCGGCCACGTAATCCATTGCCTGCTCTACGGGTATATAACTTCCGCCCTTCCCAAGAACCACGACAAGCTCGGCTTCCCAGTCAAGCTCCGTAGCGCCGCGAGGCATGATCACATCGTCATAAGGACCATTAATTGCTGTGCGTGCAGTCAGCATAATCATGGGCTCTTTTGGTGTTTCTAGTCCAGCTTCAGCAGCATGTTTGCCATAGGTCAATGCACATCCGATGATTTTTGGGACATTCCCAATAGGCGCTCCGAGACGACTATCTTTGGGAATAAGAGGATAATCCTCCAAAGAACGGCTTTGTACTTTTTTGAAATAGACGTCGTTAATTGTCTCACCGGTCCAATCCGGGATAAGATTGCTGACATCTCGCAAATTACCATCTGGATCCACTACGCCAGCTTTCTCAAATCCTTTCTCACCGAAGCGTATTAGTTTCATGCGGCCAGTCCCAATAATAAATCTACAGTATTATCGCCTAACAGCCGCCGCGTTTTTGCTTGCCGATAAATCTCAACAGTTTGCGTTAAACCCTCTAAGAAAGTTTTGTGAGGAGGCGCACCAACATAACTATCAAGCAAGCCATCATCGTCAATTGCAGGAAATGGAAGCGCTGATCCAGACGCCGATACGCCATTATATGGCA
>JAHDGM010000081.1 GCA_020627655.1 Hellea sp. | reverse complement strand
CACCATCACGCCCGGGGATGACATATCCACCTTTAAGCCATCGACCTAAGTCAATATCTGCACATCTCTTTGAACAAAAAGGTTTATGAGCTGTCTCAACAGACTGCTTACAAATCGGACACTTATCACTCATCGGTCTACATTTACCCTAATTTCTGCGCCCCGTACTACTGCGAAGCGTGCTCCAATACGCTCTGTCATCGCCGCGCGCCAACCAATGCTATCCCGTTCAAGCCAGTTAAAAACATGTTCAGGCACTTCAAGAACCAGTTGCGCTCCGCCAGATTGCCGAGCTTCTCTCTCTAGTCTACGTAATGCCAACATAGCACCATTTTCGGCTTTATCCGCAAACAGGTCATCTAATGGACGAGTCTTAATCGCTCGCGACATTTCCATCACTCCAAACCGCGATATGGGCGCGATTTTCACAGAATTGCGATCATTCTCAAATGCGGACTGCATCCGGTTATATAAATCTTCGCGCTGTTTGGGTTGCCTTAAGTTTGGAAAATCTATGGCAATTAGACCTCCCAACCCCCTAAGACGCAGTTGGCTTGCAATTATAGGGATAGCCGCTTTGGATACATCATACCCATTTTGGGCACTGCCTTTGTCCACATCAATAGCGATAAGTGCCCGGGTTCGTTCAATGGCAATATCGCCGCCGCCCGGTAAAGCCGTTTCAGCGTCAACAGCATCTTCAACATGATTAACAGGAGCTTCCTCAATCACTATATTTGGACCAAATCGGCGTTTCAAAAAATCTTCTAATTCAATTTGGACCAGTGGCATAGGCTTTGTCAGGTCTGATAAATCGATAAACCTCAAGACCGGGCCTTTGCCGGAAATAGCTTCACGTTTAATTTCGGCCTTAATCATTTGTCCCTCAGTTAGCCGCGGGGCACCTTTTGCCTCAGTGAACTTCAGCAATCCGTGCGGGCCATGAGATAAATCTACAAAAGCCGCGCCCATGGACTTGTCGATTGATGTGATTTTACCTGCAAAGATATCACCTAGTCGCGGACGGTTCTTATCACTCCAGCGACGTATAAACAATTCAGCAAGTCGTTTACCCTCATATACAGCTATTCTAGTTTCACCTATGCCTCGATCAATGACAGCTCGATGTTTCACAGCGGATATCCCGCTGCCGTCAATAAATTCCGAGTTTCGTAAACAGGCAAACCGACAACGCCGCTATAGGATCCTGACAGATCACGGATAAGAGTTCCGGCTAGGCCTTGTATACCATAACCCCCGGCCTTACCTTTCCATTCATTGCTATCCAGATAAGATTTGATCTCAGGCTCTGATAACACTTTGAATTTCACTTTGGTTTCTGAAACACGGCTTCGAAGCTCTCCATGCCGATCGATCACTGCAACCCCCGTATAGACTCGGTGTGATCGTCCAGACATAAGCCGTAAGCAATGCTCAGCTTCTTCAGCGGTTTCAGTTTTGGGCAGGATACGACGACCAACTCCAACAACTGTATCGGAGCCAATGACAATAGCACCAGCGTTTTGGCCGCTAATGGCTACGGCTTTTTCTTTGGCGAGACGTAAAGCATGTTGCCGTGGAAGTTCACCAGGAATAGGATCTTCATTAAGGTCGGCTGGGATGATTTGATCCGGCACAATTCCAATTTGCCCAAGCAGAGCCAGGCGCCTTGGAGAGGCGCTCGCCAAAATCAGACGCGGCTTGGAGGCCTCGGTCATTAATCGATATTACTTGAAACGGTAAGTAATGCGCCCTTTGGTCAAATCATAAGGGGTCATTTCTACGGTGACTTTGTCACCTGCGAGGACGCGGATACGGTTTTTCCGCATTCTGCCCGCTGTATGCGCAATAATCTCGTGGTCATTTGCCAAGAGGCGCACCCGGAAAGTTGCGTTCGGCAGAAGCTCCATCACTTCACCTTCGAACTCCAGCAGGTCTTCTTTAGCCAAGGTCAAATCTCATTTGTTTTCTCCGTTTCAAAAGCAGCAAAGTCGCGCTGCGCGCCCTATATAGGAATTATTTCGAGAAAATACAGGGAAAAGTGCGGTTACAGCCGTCTAAACGTCAAACCGTTTCTTAAGACGCCCTTCTAAAAAATCACGAACGGAACGATAATTATTCAATAATGCACGCACATCGAGCATGCCAGCTGTTGGATCAGGTGTCGGCCAAACTTCAATTTCAGTATCAGAATTAGCAAAGACGGCTTTAGCCGCCTCACCGGCCTGTTCTGTAAACGCAATGACCAACTCGACCTGCGTATCAGTAAACTCTTCCAATGTCTGAGCCGTGTGGGACGACATATCGATCCCTTTCTCACGCATGACCGAAACCATAAAGTCATCCAGCTCGCCGGCTTCCAGGCCGCAGGATTCTATATAAACATTCCCATCTGTCATATGTCTGAGTAAGCCTTCAGCCATAGGAGAGCGAATGGAGTTCAAATAACACACAAATAATACGGATTTCACGGAAGGCGCAGACATTATGGACGCCTGTGTAAAGAGCAGATCAGAGTGAAAATTCTTCGGGATGTGTTAAACTCAATTTCGGCATGATTACGAAGACTATCGGTTAATAATCTTGACCCCTCATTGTGGAGGCCTCGGCGCCCCATATCGATAGCTTCAATTTGCGCGGATGTGGCCGTACGGATCGCGTTATGATAACTTTCGCAAATCAAAAAATAGTCTTTGATTATTCTTCGAAAGGGTTGCAGCGAAAGATTAAATCGCCCTCTGTCACTCCCATTTGAGCGATTAACATCAAATACGAGCCGTGCTCCATCTTCCAGTGATAACTTGACAATATAAGGCCCGCTTTCACTTTTCAGTGGTCTAAATTCATTTTCTTCCAGCAAGTCAAAAATCGCCACGCGGCGCTCATGCAACATCTCCGGGCTTGTTGCCGGAAGGCTTGCCTCATCAATATTGAGTTCAACTATGTAATGATCACCATCGCCGCTCATAATCACTGATCATAATGTAATGGCAGGCTGTCTGTCATGCGAACATCTGAAATATCCGCTAGGATCACATCTATACACTCCACAGCAGCGCAAATTTCGCCCCCACCAGCAAAAACCAGGCGAAGTTCACCTGATGGATCATCAGCGGCAACACTTCCAGGCAGGAAGTCAATAGATAGTAAAACGGCATAAGCGTCGGGATCAGTACGATCAATATTCCGGCTTTTGACACTTAAGACTGAATCTATACGCAAACCGGCTTGAATACGTTCACCAGTGTTCCTTTTATTTGTTTTCTCGGCTTCATGTCTAAAACGTGACAAGCGAAGATTCACATTACGGCCAGTTCTATCATAACCGATTTCACCCACTTTCAGGATCGCATCCTGTAAGGATGACGAGATAACGATCAAGTCGTCCTCTGTTTCCGCTCTGAGTTTTAGTTTTTCGCTCATTCACTTACCCGTTTGATCTTGGCACCACATTGCCCAAGCTTGATCTCTATATGCTCAAAACCGCGATCCAAATGATAAACCCGGCCCACGACAGTCTTGCCTTTAGCGGCGAGCCCGGCATTAATCAATGAAGCAGATGCCCGAAGGTCCGTCGCCATTACCGGAGCGCCTCGCAAAGACTTCACGCCCCGTACAACTGCCTCACGGCCTGTAACCGTAATATTGGCCCCCATTCGTGTTAATTCAGGACAATGCATGAATCGATTTTCAAAAATATTCTCACGAATAATGGAAACACCATCGGCTAATGTCATCATGGCCATAAACTGAGCCTGTAAATCCGTTGGAAACCCGGGATAGGCTTGGGTTTCCATATCAACTCCGCGTAGACGCTCCCCGTTCCGAGATATGATAACATGATCCTTTTTCAGTTCCACATCGGCACCGGCCTGGGCAATCAGCGGCCATAAAGAGCCCAAATGATCATGCCGCAGATTTGTCAGCTTAACCTTCCCACCTGCAGTTGCAGCCGCCAAGGCATAAGTCCCCGCTTCAATCCGATCCGGTACGACAGAATGCGTCACACCTGATAGTGATTTTACGCCTTCAATTTCAATCTGCGAACGCCCTGCTCCTGATATCTTCGCGCCCATAGCATTTAAACAATCAGCTAGATCAATAATCTCCGGCTCACGGGCCACGTTGTTGAGAACCGTTTTGCCTTTAGCTAGAACAGCCGTCAGGATCGTATGCTCCGTCGCGCCAACGCTAACAAACGGGAATGTTATTTCAGCACCTCTAAGACCATCCTTTGCATCTGCAATAACATAGCCTTCATCAAGGGTAATATGCGCGCCAAGAGCTTCTATGGCCTTGAGGTGTAAATCAACCGGGCGCGCACCAATAGCGCAGCCTCCGGGCAACGAAACTTTAGCCTTTCCGGTACGTGCTAGAAGCGGCCCTAAGACATTAAAAGTCGCCCGCATTTTCCGTACGAGATCATAAGGCGCTGTAGTGGAAGACAATAACTTAGCATGCATAGTCATTTGGTCTCCAGGCCCTTCTTCAACATCCACGCCTAAATGCGCCAAAAGATGGCCCATAAACCTCGTATCACGCAAACGAGGCATATTTTTCAGAATGATTTTTTTATCTGTCAAAAGGCAAACAGCCTGCAACTTAATGGCCGAATTTTTGGCGCCGCTGATTTTTATTTCGCCAGAGAGCGGATGACCGCCTTCAATAACAATACTGTCCATATTTATCCTGCAATTTCGACCTTCAAGTCACACCCATTTGCAAACTGGGATGAATTTATGTCAGCACTAGGGCGATTCTTGCGGCAATATAGAGGCATTGTCGCTTTTATCAGAGCTATCTTTATGCTTGCGAACCACTGCCTTACGTCGGCGCAAATTTTCTCTCAAACGTTTGGCCAGTCGCTCTTCTCGCTCTGCCTTAGCTTTCTCTCTTTGAGTTTTATGGGTCATACACTTTGATATGTGAAATCGCTTAGATAATTCAAGCGCAAATCACGTTCATTGCTGCTGACTTTTTTCTTGAAGCCTTGGTAAAATTCTATATGAACCGCTCTCACCATATTGGCCGCGGTAGCTCAGTGGTAGAGCGCATCATTGGTAATGATGAGGTCGGGAGTT
>JAHDGM010000080.1 GCA_020627655.1 Hellea sp. | reverse complement strand
AGGGACGCTCAGCTCCATAATTTTCAAGCCCATATCGAAGCTGTTCGCGAATGCGGATTACCGCTGATTATTCATACCCGAAATGCCGATGAAGATATGGAAAAAATACTGGCCCGTGAGCTGGGCAAGGCGTCGTTTCCGGTTTTGCTTCATTGTTATACATCCGGTGAGAAATTGGCCCGGGCTGCGGCTGAAATGGGCTGCTACTTTTCCATGTCGGGTATCATTACTTTCAAGAATGCGCATGAGGTGCGCGAGATCGCGGCCTGGCTGCCGGAAGACAAGATCCTGATCGAAACCGATTGTCCTTATTTGGCGCCTGTGCCCCATAGAGGCCGTCGCTGTGAACCTTCAATGGTGCCGCTCGTCGCTGAAAAGCTCGCCGACATACGGGGCTGGAGCCTGGAAGATACGGCTAAAAAGACGACGGACGCTTTCTATGCGTTATTCTCTAAGGCTGACAGGCCAAAATTAAAGGCGCAGTCATGACGCTTCGGATGACCATTCTTGGTTGCGGCTCATCCGGCGGAATTCCGCGCGTAGGCGGTGACTGGGGTGTTTGTGATCCGGCTGAGCCCAAGAACCGACGGACAAGGTGTTCAGTTTTGATTGAGAAGTGGAAAGGGGAGGCAGAGCCGGACGATCATGACAAAACGATTATATTAGTTGATACGTCACCGGATTTACGCGAGCAGCTTTTAAAAACTAAAACCCGACATATTGATGCGCTGTTCTATACCCATGATCATGCAGATCAAACCCACGGAATTGATGATACCCGCGCTATGGCTTACCGTATGCGTCGTCAGATACCCACTTATATGGATGCTCATACCAAGGAGCATATATATTATCGCTTTTCTTATTGTTTTGAGATGCCGGAAGGACGCGTGCATCCGCCCATATTAAGCCTGATGCCGCTATTTAAAGACGGCGATAAAATCTCAATAGAGGGTCCGGGCGGAACCATAGACGTAGATGTTTTAGGCGTCTCTCATGGCCCAACACCGTCTTGCGGCTTTAAATTTGACGACCAAATGGCCTATACGCCAGATGTGTGGAGTATTTCTCCGCAAGTGCTTGAAAGTATTGAGAATATCGACATTTGGGTGCTGGATGCTTTGCGCTATAATGAACATCCGACACACGCGCATGCTGACCGCGCTATGCAGTGGGTCGCCCAAACCCGTGCGCGCAAAGCCGTGTTAACTAACCTGCATATCGATATGGATTATCAAACACTAGCCAGCGAACTACCAGGACAACATGTCGTAGCCTATGATGGTATGGATATTACGCTTTAACATTCATCAGTTCATTTAAGTCATAGAAACTATTGGATAAAATTGTTATTCTTATTCGTGTGGATGTAATTGAGCTAATCATTATATTTCTCATAATATACATTATGCGCGAAATATTTGTAGCGGCAATATTGAAATGTCGCAGTCTGGCTAGTTACAAATGTCAGAGTCTGGCAACTTAGAAATGTCACATCTCAGCAACATAGAGATGTCACATGGAAAAAAATCAAAACTTATATATAGTTAGCCCCCTATTGCGTGAAATTTGGATCGTTCTGATTCTGGCTTTCGGTCAACGAAAGCTTTGTAACCGTTTGTCGGTAAGGAACGAAGCACGTGAGCTTGATACAAATGAGCGCTGAAGAAATTGATCGGCTCAAGCTGATCGAGCTCGTTTGTGAAAAACGATTAAAAGTTTCCCAGGCGGCTAACTTAATGGGGATCTCCCCTCGTCAGGTTCACCGAATCATTAAGCGATATAAGGATAAAGGTCCTGAGGGTATAACATCACAAAAACGCGGACGGCCTAGTAATCGAGCCTATCCATTAGAGTTTCGTACATTGGTACATACCCGCAACCTTATCCAAACTGGTCTCAAACTTATAATTTTCATTATTGCTGCGATTGTCTGCCTTAATGTTCTCGGCATAGATATGACATCGCTCACGCTCTTTAGCGGTGCGATAGGAATTGGTCTTGGTTTTGGGCTGCAAAAGATCACATCTAATTTTATCAGCGGTCTGATATTACTGCTTGAGAAGTCCATGGAAGAAGGTGATCTGGTTGAATTGGCGGTTGGCGAAATGGGGATCGTGCGGAAAATGGGCGCGCGCTACACACTGATTGAAACCTTTGACAGCAAGGAGATTATGATCCCCAATGAAGACTTTATAACGAACCGGGTTATCAACTGGACCTTTACAAATAAGCAGGGCCGGGTCGAAATCCTGCTGGGCGTCAGTTACGACTCAGACATCGAGAAGGCCAAACAGCTTATCATCGAAGCAGCCAAGGCGCATCCGCGCAGTAGCAAACACCCTGTTCCGCAATGCTATATCACTCAGTTCGCTGACAGTTCCGTGAACTTCCTGCTTTATTTTTGGGTGGATGATGTGACTCTGGGGCGGCTGGAGGCCAAAAGCGATGTTTACCTGTCCATCTGGAAAAGCTTCAAGGCGAATGGCATCACGATTCCCTTCCCGCAAAATGATATCTACATTAAAAACTGGAAGGATGCGCAATGAGCAATTTTGTTCATTGTGCCTATGCAATCAGTGGCACCGCACAAAAGGCTTTGCCCATTGATGAGATTATTTATGGTCTGGCCGACGACAGGCTTGTCTGGGCGCATCTCAAGGCTGACGATCCAAGGACAAAATCCTGGCTTGAGTCTGAAATTGCCTTTCTCGACCCCTTCATCGTGTCGGCCCTGATTGCCGAAGAGACACGGCCTCGTATCACGGAAATTGGCGCGGGAGTGTTGGTCATTTTGCGGGGAATGAACTTTAATGACGATCAGGCCGATGAAGACATGATTGCCTTGAGGCTCTATGCCGATACAAAGCGGATCATCAGCCTGGAATACCGCCCTATCCGCTCCGTTGAAGACGTAGCATTGGATATTGAAAGCGGTTCAGGGCCGAAAACAACGGGAGAGTTTCTCAGTTCTCTTATTTATCGACTCTCGCGCCGCGTGGATATGGCTGTGGCTGCACTAGATGATCAAATGGACGGGACTGAACGAACCGTGATTGGCGGATCAGAAATCGTTGATTTGAGGCGTGATTTATCTTATATCCGGCTGAAGTCCATTAAGATCAGACGCCACATGGCACCTCAAAGAGATGCTCTGTTTGAGCTTAAATCCGCAAACCTGTCCTGGTTATCTGATACGGATCGGCGTGCCATCCATGAAAGTTATAATCGGACCGTCCGTACTCTTGAAGAACTCGACGGCATTCGGGAGCGCGCACAAATCATCAAGGATGAAGTTTCCAATCACCTAAGCGAAAAACTCAACCGCAATACGTATGTCTTATCCCTCATTGCCGCAATCTTCCTCCCGCTTGGGTTTTTGACTGGCCTTTTTGGGATGAATATTGGTGGCCTCCCTGGAATCGACGCTAGCAATGCCTTCCTGATCTTCTGTCTCAGCTTGATCGTTTTGGTCATTATGCAAATTATCATCTTCAGAAAATTAAAATGGTTTTGAAACGCGAAGTTTCCATTTTTTGAAAACATATCCATTGGACTGTAAAATGTCCTTGAAGCCTCTACCGTATAAATGCCCTTTATATATTCAAATCTATATTAGACTCTATGAATTCTATCGGAAACACTTCTCATTAATCCTCAAAATTCCGCCGCAAAACTACTCTGAAGGCGTTTGTAAGCCCCCTCGCCTTCGTGACGTTCATTTCCGCCTACGCCGTAAATGATCACTGGTTTAAACCAACCATTTGAAATTGCTTGGTTGAGAAAATCTTCAGCGGATAAACATTTGCGGCCTGCCTTGGTGGAGAGCTCAAAATTGACCGGGCCGATACCGTGATATGCTCTGTAAATAACCTCTGTGCAGACGAGCCTGTCAGAAGTGGCAAAGTCGAAGATGAAGTCATATAATTTTCCCGCATGGCTTAGTCCTCGTTCAATGGCGAGTTTGATTTGCCCGTCGGGGAGATGCGGTCTTAAGACGACAAAGGCATCAACGGCCAGTGTCTCGTGAATATCGCGAAGTAAGACACCGTCTTTTTTCGATTCAAGTACATTGATATTAATCTGATCAGAGCTAGCCTGACCATCAGATATGGTATTAATTCCCATATCTGCCCTGTCCTGCGGTGAGCCGATAAAAAAAGCACCGTGAGGCCAAAATCCAGGCAGAAACAGATTGCTCATGGCGTCATCATGACGGGTTATGAAAACATCCCCCGGGCGTAGATCGGCTATTAAATTTCTAACGACGTCCTGCGTCACCCGTTTGGGCGCATGTTTGGGTTTTGCGAAAGGAATGGTCAAATCGGCGATGTCTTCGCCCGTTCCCTCAAATAGGGAGAATAATATATTTCTACGCGCAGACAAGCGCCTCCGCTTGAGGGCAAAGCCCAAAAAATGCCGATAACGCTGTAAATGATCCCCGCGTGATGCGGTCGGCAGGTTGAGCTCTTTCAATATAGCTCCGATATCGGAGAGCTCCGTTTGATCAAGACTTGTTAGGATATTATCATTATGAGCATCGTAATATGCACATGCCCGATAAAAACTTCGCATTTTGAATATAGAGGTCAATTGGCGATAAAGCCGCGTAAAACTCTTGCGTTGTAAACCATAACGGGCTTCGGCTTCGTCAAGTTTTTTCCAGACTATATCGCGGTCTTTAGCCAGCCGGACCAGATATTCACCTGTGCGCACAATGATTTCGGCTCCGGCAAAGGCAATGCCAAATGCTTGAAGTTTAGTTTGCGTGTTTAAGTGACCGTTTTTAAAAGAATTATAATTCGGTTTTAAGGTTTGGATAACGTCCCATATGGCGTAGCGAATACCCAGATAGCGGGCATAAGTTTCCCGTAGGCGTTCGTCTTCGACCGGGTCAAAATAGCCCCGTTTTTCGGCGCGCACGCTATCTTTCATTAGCCTGGTTAGCTCTTCCTGCGTTGGCAGAGCCGCATAGGATGCGCGAATGGTATCTGCTGCATATATAAGAGAATTTTCCAAGCCCTGCCCTTTCATAGAAAGTGCTAATATAATGTTGAGGCTTTTATTAGTTGTAAAGATGCTGATTTGGGCTTGACCTTGCCGTAAAACAAAGGCAA